>NZ_JACYVY010000038.1:0-15837 GCF_017151825.1 Staphylococcus sp. EG-SA-18 | reverse complement strand
GTTTTTTTAGGGATTTATGTCCCAACCTCTTTTATATTATTCGTTATTCCTGTTGATATTTAATTGGATCTTGTTTTACAAATATGCCGACTAGATAGCCTAATATCGTTGCAATAATTGCTACTGGGAACCACTCTAAAGAATACGCTCTTAGAGGCAATGATTCTATAAAGTTAATTTTCAGCCAACCTAACTTACTAATAACACTGAAAATCGACAATATAAATACGATAATAACTGGAATTTGTTGTGAAATGCGTTTTGTCGGTATGAATTTGGCAATTAAAATTAATAATACAACAGTTATTGCTACTGGGTATACAATGCTTAATACCGGAATTGACATTGAGATAACAGCATTTAAACCTTGGTTAGCAATAATAAAACTCATTAAAATGAAAACTAATACAAATGCTTTGTATGATACTTTAGGTACGATTCTATGGAAATATTCAGAAACTGCAACAATAAGCCCGCATGCTGTAGTTAGACATGCCAGAGCCACAATGATGCCCAATAAATATTTTCCGAATGAACCAAATCCTGTTGAAGCCATTGTCGTTAATAAATATGTCCCAATGTTTCGATCTTTGGATTTCAATTGATCTAACGTCATGTCACTTACTGGCATATGATTACCAATATAACCTAATGAAATATATATGAAAATTAAAGCTACGGCTGCAATTAAACCAGCAGTCAAAGTTTGTTTGAATATTTGATTTGTTTTAGTAATGCCTGTTAGTTTTACTGCATTAACAACAATCATTGAAAAAGCAATTGCTGCAATGGCATCCATTGTTAAATAGCCTTGTGTAAAGCCTTCAGCAAAACTTGAAAAATTAGAATGATATAGTGCTTCATTGCCCTTTCCAGCACTATTACCGCTAAAGTCTAAGTATCCTTTAATAATCATCGCTAAAATAGTAATCAATAATAATGGTGTTAATAATGAACCAATACGATCGATTAACTTAGATGGATTTAAACAAATATACAAAACGACTATGAAGTAGATAATCGTAAATATAAATAAAGCGATACTACTATTGCTATGTATAATTGGTGTAATTGTCATTTCAAAAGATGTAGATGCAGTTCTAGGTATTGCGAAAAGTGGTCCTATAGTCAAATAAATGATGATTAAGAACAATATTGAAAATTTAGGTGAAATTTTATTTAATGCGCCAATATATCCTTCTTTATCAAGTGCACCTACAATCACACCTAATAATGGTAAACCAATCCCAGTTAGAACAAACGCTAAAATGGCGGGCCAGAAAAATTGACCACTATCCAATCCGAGATTAGGAGGAAAAATTAGATTGCCTGCGCCAAAAAACATAGCGAAGAGCGTAAACCCAATGACCCATGTATTTTTATTCATAGAGTTACTCCTTTTTTTAAAACACGAAATAATTTACAAGTAAATATTTTAGCACAAAAAATAATAAAGAGTCTATATGGAATGTGTTGTACATAGCAGAAACAAAACACATGTGTTGTTTAAATCAAATTATGCCAGAAAATAAAATTCTTCAAATTTACTTTTTAAATAGTAACTGATGACTTTTATTCACAGTTTCATATAAACTCATATTTTAAACTTATTTATAAAGATTTAAGTAGTAATTTTTTTAATAATGGAGAGAGATGTCCAGGTAAATGCGCAACACCTTCAACGAAAATAGCATATTGACCATAAATATTATGAATTGTTTGTTCAACATCTTCAGTTATTGGATCTTGACTCAAAAATACATTAAATACTTCAATACCAAATTTACGTGACATTTCTACAGCTTCATACGTATCAATAATACCATCTTGACTATAATTAAATGCAGACGGTTCGCCGTCTGAAAATACGATTAAAAATCGTTGATGTTGATTTCGACGCATTAATCGTTCACTTGCAACTCTAATAGCAACACCATCACGATTATCATCTTGAGGTTCAAGTGCCATAATACGTGGGCCATCTTTTTCAAAGGTTGAGTAATCATAGTTAATAATTTCATTAATGATATTTGGTTGTGCATGATCGTCTGAATCAAAGGCATCCTCACTGAATGATAAAATTTCATGTTTAATGTTCAATGCTTTTAACGTCTCGTGGAATAACACTACACCTTTCTTCGTTTCAGCCATTTTATCATGCATACTTGCTGACGCATCAATTAACAATGTAAACGTCGCATCAAATGATTTACTTAAATCTTGTTTTTTGTAAAACAATTTATATTGATCGTCGATAAACCAATTAATTAAATCCTTTTGTAATCGTCCTTTTGTTAAATTAAAACGTGCATCTCGTTGTTCTCGTTCAATCGTTTTCTTTATAATTTGAATTAAGTCTTTGATTTCATATTGTACGTCTTGTTTCGATTCTTGATATTCTAAAACATATTGTGGCTCAATTTCAGGAATTTGCCATTTTATTTCTACATTTTTGTTCACACCATCAAGTTGAAATGCTTGGCTTTGACCAACAGCATCGCCTTCTTCACGATTTAGCGTATCGTTTGAACCTTTGCCCTTTTTGGTCATCATATCAGTCATATCATCTGTAGCATCGCCTTCACGTGCTTCATCATTACCCAATGTTTCACTATTTTGTCCTTCGTGAAGTTCCATTTCTAAATAGGCGCCACCTTTTGACTCACTATCTGCAGATTTAGAGTCAGCTTTTTCACTTTCGTTATCATCATCTTCTGAAGTATCATCTTGCCCATCGACTTGACTTGCATCAGTTCTCTTTAAATCATCAAACTCTGGACTAGCTAATGTATTATATAGTGTTTTAGGTAAGTAATAATATTCGTTTAGCATATCTTCTTTTAAAATATCATCTACTTGATACATAATTCTTTGAGCCAGATACATATTATCTTCAGAATTTTGATTTTGGAAAAAATTAGGTAAATATAAGAACATATTAACTACAATATCATCTAAATCTGAATGTATAGATGGTATATCAAAGAAATCTTGGCTTAAAAATGCATGTTCTAAATACAAAAATAATAAATCTGTATATTGTGTTTTAGTACGATACACTTTAATTTGAGATTCCGTATATGATATACGTGTATCTAAGCGAAGATCAATTAATTTAGCAGTACTTGGGCGCTCAACTTTAATAGAATTTAATACGCGCATATCTTCTAATAATTTAAAAAGTTGTTGATAAAATTTAGGGTGTTTAAAAGTTTTATCTTGTACTACTTCATTTACAATTTGTACATCCATCATATGATAACCGTAAGCAGCTAACATAACATCTGTTTTTAAACCAGCCATTTCGATATGGCTTGGTCGATGTGACCAAAACCAACTCGTAATCAAAACATTTTGAACAGGATTATAGTAAGGGAATTTTTGGATTTTAACTTGTGTTTGTTCATTTTTTAATAAGAGTCGAGCTAAGTCTTGCAACATCATTACTTGCTTGGCATCTAACTGTTCGTCATTAAATTTTATGAAACGATCACTCATGTTTTATCCCTCTTTAAAAGTTTAGTTCTACAGCATTATATATTGCTTGTTGTTCACGTTCATCTTCCAATTTATCAATAATTGTACGTTTAATTGCACGTTCAACTGGCATTACAGTGATTAAATCACACAAGTCTAATAATGCACGGATACTAGCGGCTTCTTCAGAAATTTGTCCCTGCTTAGACATAGTACGTAAATCTTCATTAAACTTAATAATTTGTTCGATTTGTTTATCATCTTGTAATAAACTTTGCTCTTTAATCACATTTTTTAAAATGTCCCCATCAATATAATCAACGTGAATAACAACAAAGCGATTTTTTAGTGCTTCATTCATTGGCAAAGTACCAACATAACCTTCATTTATCGCTGCTATAACGTTAAATCCTGGTACAGCTTTGATTACTTCACCAGTGTATGGATTCGTAATTTGACGACGATAATCTAAGACCCCATTTAATACAGGCAATGTTTCAGGTTTAGCCATATTTATTTCATCAATATATAAAATATGCCCCTCTTTCATAGCTTTAATAACTGGACCATCTACAAAGACAATTTCTTGTTGACCTTCCGCATTTGTTTTAATTGTTTTAAAGCCTAATAAGCTTTCTGTATCTAAATCAACAGAACAATTGACTTGATGCATGGGTGTATCAACAACTTCACTTAATGTTTCTGCCAACTTTGTTTTCCCTGAACCTGTTGGACCTTTAAGTAAAATATTTTTATTTAAATCAAATAATGCCTTCGCATCATTGAAAACTGTTGAATCTGAATTCTTATAATGTTTTAGTGCCATTTTAAAACGTTCTCCTTTAAATAAATTAAAAAACTAAGACATGGAATAAGTTCTCCAAATGCCTTAGTTTACTATTCTATTCTGATATAAAACGCAATGCTTAGTATGCGAATTGTTTATATTTTACCAAATTTACTAATTGAAAATCTCATATTAGGCTTCATTTCAATAATTATGCGTTTAAACTTCTTTGAAATATGTTTTATAGTAACCGCCAACTAATCCAGAATTATCTATTATTTGATAATATTCTTCAGTTTCGTTGATAACATCATATTGTTTGCCAACCGTTAACATGTCAGAAACTGTAAATTTCTTTGCATCTGTATTAATGACTTCTACTTTCTTGATTGGTGTACGTTCTTTCCAAGTTTCATGTAACATAAATTTTGTCCTCGCTATCGTAAAAAAATTATTTTTGTAAAGTGAATATAAACGATAATCCACTGTTTTCAGTAATTCTAATTGATTCAATATCATCTTGCTCAAGCGTTTGATATGGTATTTCCACTTCATCTAAGCGCGATTTCGCTTGATTAAAGAAATCTGCATCTTTCGTTTCAAACTCAACTTGATCGACTGCGCCATATTCCGGCATTGTCATTTCGGTTTCTACAGGCATTAAATGTATTTCGCCACCTAGACCACCCGTTCCAACTTTGAATACTTGGACATGATAGTCAGCATTGTCGAAGGGTTGGTATTCTGCAAATACTTCAAGTCCGAATATATTTGTTAAAATTTGACCTGTAATATCTACATGATTCACTTTAAGAATCACTGGTCCTAAACCTTGCACTTGATGTAACGGATTGACCGCACTCTCAAAAGAAGGCATACCTAAACCAACGCCATAATTATTCTCGTTTGAATATATTGAGAAAATATGACCATTGTTATCTTCGAGACTGAAATATTTATTGCCATTTAATTCTTTAACTGTTGTAAATGGAATATCCTTATTCGATAATATTTCCGCATACTCCTCTAAACCTGAGTCAGTTGGTGTACGTAATCCAATACCCACAAAGTGAGATTCTTCTAATTGCTCACTTGGAACTTGTATAAATTGAAGTCTTGTTCCTGGGCTTATATCTGCATCGCCGAAACGAATTGAGTTTTCAAGAAGTTCTTCATAATTTAATCCTAATATGTCAACCATGAAATGTTTTGTCTGTTCTATATTTGTTGTACCTAATGTTATACTTCTAAGTCCACACATTATAGCCACCTCTATCTTTATCTTTACTATTATATTATAACTTATTTTAATCATAAATTATAGAATATCGGTCAGTTGATTTTGATTATAGATTAATATGTGAAAAATGTATTTCTTTAAAAGAACTATTTCATTTAAATAGGTAACATAATATTGTTATGGTTGCTATTGAGTCTGTCATTAATGAGTATCTGTATCTAGCAATTGAATATTTCGTTTTTTGTAGTACATAAAAAACATATATATGTCGTGTTCATAAAGTGAATTTACATCTTGTTCAGATGATTTTAAATTAACTAAAGGCGCTTATAGAATTCATAAATTTCATCGCTTGTTATTATCTAAAATGATTTCATTAGCATATTGTAACACGCTATTCTACCTATATTTCTATTGTGAGTCTATTTCAATAGAAATGATATATTTTTTAAGTAATCAAATTTAAACCCACATTTTAATACGAATCATTATAAAAATAAAGTACAGCAGTAAGATATTTCGACTAGGAAATAATCTTACTGCTGTTTGTTATTGATTTAATCCCGCTTTTAGGAATAGTAAACTATTTTGTGTTGTGGATTAAGATTCTAATAATAAGTCTTCTGGGTTTTCAATTAATTCTTTAATTGTTTTTAAGAATCCAACTGCTTCTTTACCGTCAATAATTCTATGATCATAGCTTAATGCAATATACATCATTGGACGATTTTCGATTGTATCTTGATCAATCGCAATTGGTCTTGTAATAATTGAATGCATGCCTAAGATTGCAGCTTGATTACCATTGATAATTGGCGTACTCATCATTGATCCAAAAATACCGCCATTTGTAATCGTAAATGAACCATTAACCATATCATCTAAGCCAAGTTTTTTCTCTCGTGCTTTAACTGCTAAATTAGCAATTTCTGCTTCGATTTCTGCAAAATTCTTTTTATCACAATCTCTTACAAATGGTACTAATAATCCATCATCTGTAGAAACAGCTACACCAATATCATAATATTGTTTCGTAATCATGTCGTCGCCGTCGATTTCTGCATTAACTTCTGGATACTTTTTCAAAGCTGCTACAGAAGCTTTAGTAAAGAATGACATAAATCCTAATTTAGTACCATCATGATCTTTCATAAATTGTTCTTTCTTACGTTTACGCAATTCCATAACATTTGTCATGTCAACTTCGTTAAATGTTGTTAACATAGCTGTATTATTAGATACCTCTAATAATTTTTTGGCAGCTGTTTTCTTTCTACGTGACATTTTTTCACGAATCACTGGTTTTGTAGGATATTGATTGTATTTTTTCTCTTCTTTTGCAGATGCTTGTTGTGTTGTTTGTGTTGATGCCGGTGCCTGTTGTTTCTTATCAATATCTTCTTTACGAACCACATCATTTGTTTTCGGACTTACTTCAGCAAGATTCACACCATTTTCACGAGCATATCGACGCGCAGAAGGCGTAGCATTAATACGTTGCTGATTGTCATCATTTGCTTGATTTACTTCAGCTTTATCTACCGAATTATTTGTTGTTTCTTCTTTTTTATTATTTGTTTCTTCATTTTGTTGTGGAGTATTGTCGTTACTATTTTCTTTAGAAGCATTGCCACTACCTTCGCCGATGATAGCAATTGCTTGTCCAACTTCTACAGTGTCGCCTTCACTTGCAAGTTGTTCAGATAATACACCTGCTTCTTCAGATACAACTTCGACATTAACTTTATCAGTTTCTAATTCAAGAATAGCTTCACCTTTTTCTACGCTATCCCCTACGTTTTTCAACCATTCTGCAATGGTACCTTCTGTAATAGATTCTGCTAATTCTGGAACTTTAACCTCTGGCATGACTTATTTCCCCCTAGTTATTTTTTAATGCATTTTCTATAATTTTATTTTGAACAAGTTTATGAATTTCTCCATCGCCTTCAGCTGGAGCAGCCCTTTGAATTCTGCCATGATAACTTAAATCATATTTATCTGCAACTAGCACTTTAACATATGGATAGACATATAACCAGGCACCTTGATTTTTAGGTTCTTCTTGTACCCATGACACTTCTTCAAGGTTTGGCAATTGTGCTAGTAATGCTTCAATCTCTTCCTCTGGGAATGGATACAATCTTTCAATCGCAACGAGTAATACTGATTCGTCTGGATTTTTAGCTAATGCTTCTTTTAAATCAATGAACATTTTACCAGTTGCCAAAATAACTTTTGTAACCTTATCCGCTTGATATGATTCTGTCAAAATTGGCTCAAATCCACCAGAAGTAAATTCATCAATTGGTTTTGCAACTGTTTTATTTCTCAGTAAGCTTTTTGGTGACATAACAACCAATGGTCGCATTTGTTCAGAATCTAAACTAGCTGCTTGTGCACGCAATAAGTGGAAATAATTACTTGAACTAGATAAGTTGACAACTGTGCAATTATTTTCAGCAGCTAATTGTAAAAATCGCTCTAATCTTGCTGATGAATGTTCAGGCCCTTGACCCTCATATGCATGAGGTAAGAATAATGTTAATCCTGAACGTTCTCCCCATTTTGAGCGAGAACTGAATAAGAAGTTGTCAAAAATCATTTGTGACATATTTGCAAAATCACCATATTGTGCTTCCCAAATATTGAAGCTTTTTTTGTTTTCCACATTATAGCCGTATTCAAAACCAACTACTGCTGCTTCTGAAAGCGGAGAATTGTGTATATCAAATGTCGCTTTTTGATCAGGAACATGATGTAAAGGTGTATATGTTTCACCTGTTTGCTCATCATGTAACACGGCATGCCTATGACTGAATGTACCACGTTCACTATCTTGACCAGTTAAGCGAATCGGTGTACCATCTTGTAAAATTGTCGCAAATGCAAGTTGTTCTGCTTGTGCCCAATCAACTAAACCATCTTCTTTATTAAACGGCTCATGACGCTTCTCAAGAACTTTGTTTAACTTTTTCAAAATGTTAAAGCCATCCGGATATGTTAACAATGCATCATTTATTTCTTTCAAGTGATCAAAAGTAAATGATTGTTCGTCTGCTTGTAACGGTAATGCAAGATCTGCAGGCTTTTCCATATCTGGATTATCCATTTTATCAGCTTTATTAATTTTATCATGAGCTTGTCTTAGTTCCTTTTGGACTTGTTCTATAAATGAATGCATTTCATCTTCTGAAATGACACCTTCATTAACAAGCTTTTTACCAAACACATATTCAACAGAGTCATGTTTGCGAATATTCTGATAAGGAACTGGATTAGTAATTGATGGTTCATCCATTTCGTTATGTCCGAAACGACGATAACCTACTAAATCAATAACGACGTCTTTATGAAACTCTTTTCTAAATTCCATTGCAATATCAATTGCTTCAATAGTAGCTTCAACGTCATCTGCATTGACATGGAATATTGGCACATCATAACCTTTGGCCACATCTGTAGAATAAGTTGTTGAACGTGCATCAATTGGTTCTGTAGTAAATCCAATTCTATTGTTAGTAATAATATGCAATGAACCACCCGTAGAATAGCCTTTCAAGTTTCCTAAGTTCATTGTTTCGAAGTTAATTCCTTGACCAGGATAAGCAGCATCGCCATGTATAATAATTGGCATTGCTTTATGATGATCAGTCGTCGGAGCCCCAGCTCGTTGTGTATCATCTTGTGCTGCTCTCGTACGCCCCTCAACAACAGGTGCAACAATTTCCAAGTGACTTGGATTGTTAGCCAGTGCAATACGCTGCATTGTACCGTATGAATCAGTAGTTTTAATGCCACCAAGGTGATATTTCACATCACCAGTCCATCCAGCAGTTAACTGCAAGCTACCATCTTCAGGTAAGAATTTCATTGGATCTGTATGCATAAATTCTGAAATCATCATTTCGTACGGTTTTTCTAAGACATGCGTTAAAACGTTTAAACGTCCACGGTGAGCCATGCCTATTTGTATATTTTTAATACCTTCTTTCGCAGCAATCGTAATAGTACGTTGTAACATCGGTACAAGTGCGTCTACCCCTTCAATTGAAAAACGCTTTGCACCAACGAAGTTTTTATGAAGATATTTTTCAAACCCTTCAACATACGCTAATTGTTTGAATAGTGCCCTTTTTTCGTTATTATTTAACGTTACTTTATATGGCGTTTCAATTCTTCTTTTTAACCAACCACGTTCGGTATTGTTATTAATATGTGTATACTCAAATGCAATTGGTCCTTTGTAACGTTTTTCCATTCTTAAAATTGCTTCATAAGCATTATCATAAATGTCGGCAAAGTGATCTGAAACAATTCCTGCTGATATACCTTCCAAAGTCTGTTGATCTAAATCAAAGTCTTCAATCTCTAATTTAGGTACATGTTTCCTTTTTGGAGGATTTACAGGATAAATATCGGCTTTAAGATGCCCGTATTGGCGAATATTATCAATTAAACGCATGACACGCTTAATTGTGCCGTCGCTATTTTGACTACTTGTACTTTTTAAAGCTGGTACAATTGAGTCATCATTCTTAATTGTGCTGAATAAGACTTGTAAATCTTCTGGTACAGATGATGGATCTTGTAAAAAGTCATCATATAGATCTAACATTAGACCTAAATTCGCACCGAAGTTTACAGGAGCCTCTGAAACTTCTTTTCTTTCGTTAGTCATTTTACACCCTCCACAAAAATGTTGAAACGCTTACAATGTAATAATATCACTATTTAGTTATTTGTTAAAGTAGATTTACCTATTTATCTGCTAAAAAGAAGAATCAACAAAAGCGTTGATTCTTCTAGGTTTATAGATGTATTTTATTGTAAATTTTGGGAGTACAACAGAAATGATAAAGAACCACTGTTTATTTGTTTTATAGTTGTTCTTATACATTAGTCACAGCTAATGTGTACTTAAAAAATTGATCCTATGACTTTGATTGACGTCTCAGTCATGATTAAAATATGATTTTAAACGTTGTTCCTTTGTTAATTTCACTTTTAATTTTAATCGATCCTCCGTTTAATTGAATGATTTTTTGAGCAATAGATAATCCGAGTCCATTACCGCCTTGACTTCTTGAACGAGATTTATCCACTCGATAAAAGCGATCAAAAATGAAATCTTGATCTTCCTCTGGAATACCAATTCCATGATCTGTAATTTCAATTATTTTTTGCTTATTTTTTAACCTTGTCTTAACTTTAATTTTCTTATTCTTCACATCATATTTGATTGCATTATCAATAAAGATTAAAAATAATTGTTCGAATTGATGAGGTTTCATTTTAATTTCTAGATTTTTAGATGTCAGATCCGTATCAAATTGATAATCAGGATGCAATTGTTTTAATGAGTGTATTCGCGAGCGAATTTCATCATTAATATGCACGGTCTGTGCTTCAGAAGAAATGTCATTTACATCTCCTTTAGTCAATTCAAGTAATTCTTCGACTAATTTTATGATACGATTCATTTCTTCAATAGAAATATTTAACGATTCTTCTAATACTGCTGGGTCTTTTTTTCCCCATCGCTGAATCAAATTTAAATGACCTTGAATAATTTGTAATGGTGTTCGTAATTCATGTGACGCATCTTCAACAAATTGTCTTTGTTGATTAAATGATTCTTCAATTTGGCTCATCATCTCATTAAACGTATTTGCTAAATTATCTATTTCTTCATAATTTGTATTTAATTGCAATTTATTTTGAAAACCATCTCGTCGAATCTCAATCATTTTATTTGATAAACTGACAAGCGGTTTAGTAATTTGTGTTGAAAATACATAACTGATTGTGGCAGTTATAATTGTTGCAATCACTCCAAATGCCAGCGCAATGATATACAATGATTTTACGATGTTATCATAATTTTCTAGTGAATGAATTAACAAGCTATACCCTTTGAAATCTTGCGTTGTAATTGGTTCTTTAATAATTAAATATTCAATGCCTTTATAGCGTTTTTTTATTACGCGGTCAAAATAACGGTGTTCATAACCTGGTTCAACTCTCACTGTGTTATCATTCGATGTCTCAAATAATTTATTATTATGCTCATCATAAATAATTATCTCTTGAAAATTACCTAAAGATGCATTCAAGTCTAATGCAGATATATCTTTAACAGGCTTAGAATGAAATAAATTATTAATATCGCTTGAGCTTCGTTCTGCATCATCAAGCTCACTATTATGCAGTGTATCTTTCAAGAAAAAAATAATAATTAAACAAAACAAAAATATCGTGACAAACGTAATCATCGTGGTAACAATAATCCAGTTATTGCGCAATTTACGTTTTGTCATCGTATCACATACCCAACGCCACGAACTGTTTCAATCATTTTGTCACGATCGTATGGTTTTAATTTGTTTCGTAAATATCTTATATAAACATCTACGACATTTGTTTCTACTTCACTATTATAACCCCATACATGATTTAAAATTTGTTCCCGTTGCATAACATGGTTTTTATTTTCAGCAAGAAGATATAGTAAATCATACTCTGTTTTTGTTAATTCAATTTCTGCGCCATTTACCGTCACTTTAAAAGCATTCTTATCAATTGTAATACCATTGACATCGATAATATCTTTTTGTGGCTGACGACGTAAAATCGCACGTATTCTTGCTAAAAGTTCTTCAATATCAAATGGCTTAACTATATAATCGTCTGCACCGTAATCAAGCCCAGCAACTTTGTCATACGTATCACTTTTCGCTGTAATTATAATGATAGGTGTAGATTGTTGTTGTCTAATTTTGCGACAAATTTCTAAGCCATTAATTGACGGCAACATTAAATCTAATATGATTAAATCATAGTAATGGCTAAGCGCTTTATCTAAACCGTCTTGTCCATCATACTCTGTGTCCACATTGTAATTTTCATGTGTGAGTTCCAATTCAAGAAATCTTGCTAAGTTTTGTTCATCTTCTACTATTAAAATTTGCGTCATTTGTACACCTCATATTACGACTTTTTCTAATAAGGTAATATATTTTAAATTTTGTATTTTTCTATACAATAGTTGCTTTTTAAATTAGTTTGTTTACGTTTAAATTTTATCACAAATCAATAACCATGTTTTAAATTTTTCAAGCTACAATCATTAATTATTTATTAACTCAAATATTTAATAATCAGTTAATGGAATTCTGTTAATTCTGATTGCAGTACTTAAATATAGAATACTGTAACACAAGGCCTTACCGCAATATCAATTGTTGTCGTATACTTACTTTTCACTAATGTAAAATGAATAGTTATTATCTTTATTTTCACAAAATGACCGTAGTTTAAACATTTTCACACATCATTTCAATGTGCGATTTTGAACTTGGAAGTAACATTTCATAATGTATAAATTCAAAAGGAGTATGTAAACAATATAATTTTTAAACCTCATAACTTTTAAATATTCTAATTCTAATGAGAAATACAAATTTTTTTATTTTCTAAAATAGCGTAATCATGCGTTTTATTTACTATTCTTAAAAAATATTCAAAAAAAGTTTTAATTTCTAATTGACAATGATTCTCACTAATGTATAATAGTAGTTGAAAATGATTATCAATACCACATAGAACATCCCCCCACAACGTTTCGTTCTTGTTGGATTGGTCATTTTCAAATATTCCCCTTTTATATGCCCGTAAAAGACAATATACGTTATAACAACGTTTTATAAAAGCAGTAAACCCTTACGACACTTTAGGTTTACTGCTTTTGTTTTTTTACTATTTAATTTATTAATTTATTTCTAAGTAATAACGTTGATAAAATAATGCAAAATACGCCACCAATAATGCCGGCAATAATATCTGTTGGATAATGTACACCTAGATATACACGTGATATGGAAATCAATAAAATCATAGCTGCACATAACCCTATAAGAATACCTTTTGAATTACCTTGATTTAATCGATTTAATAGATAGATACCACTTCCAAAATATGCAGTTGATCCCATAGCATGACCGCTAGGAAAACTAAATCCTGTTATATCAATTAAACGCAGCAATGTAGGTCTTTCTCTATCGAATATATTTTTTAATGCTGGATTCAAAATTCCAGATAATGCCATTGTTAATGCAAAAAATAATGCTTCAATTTTGTGGCGCTTTAACATGAGATATGCCACAAGAAGTAATGAAATACATAACATTGCCCAGACTTCACCTACTTTAGTAGCCCCAAGCATGATAGATGTCGTTATGAAGCTCTCTGATGAATATATAAATTCATAAACTTCATTATCAATCCATTTCCCTAGTCTTGATTCGTGGAAAAACGCGATAATTCCAAAAACCAATGTAAAAACGATGAGCAAAGAGATACGTTTCCATTGACTCATAAAGCATTACCCCCCATTAATTCAATGCATCTTTAATCATCTTATCAAATAAAGCTTCTTTCGTATAACTTTGTTCATACGATTTCATATTATTGATAATTCGAGTTCTTTCCTGTTCCATTTCATTTAGTTCTTGTAATAAAATTTGTGCTGTTAATTGTTCTTCATCAATCGCTTTAGCATAACCTTTATCAGCAAAATGATTTGCATTGTCAATTTGGTCGCCTCGGGATTGATCTAAACCTAATGGTACTAATAACATTGGTATACGTAATGTTAAGAACTCATAAATCGCATTTGATCCTGCTCTACTTATTACTGTGTCCGTAATTGCTAATAAATCTGTTAAATCCTCTTTAACAAATTCATATTGTATATATCCTGATTTTTTAACTTGAGCATCTTTTAATCCTTTACCAGTTAAATGTATCACTTGATATTGTTGTAATAATGCATCTAAGTTTTCGCGAATAATGCTATTTAATTTTTTACTTCCTAAGCTTCCACCCATAACGAGTAAAACTTTTTTATTTTCATTAAAGCCTGTTAATTGATAACCATTATGTGCATTACCATTTTTTAAATCTTCTCGAATTGTTGCTCCAATAAAATCAGCTTTCTCTTTAGGTAAGTAGTTTAGCGTTTCTTCAAATGTTGTATATATTTTCTTGGCAAATTTAAGTGCTATCTTATTCGCTAATCCTGGTGTTAAGTCAGATTCATGAATAATAGTTGGTATATTTAATGATTTGGCTGCAATAACAACAGGCACAGATACAAATCCACCTTTTGAAAATAATAGATCAGGTTTTTCTTTTTTCAAAACTTTACGAGCATCAAGAATACCTTTCAATACTTTAAATACGTCTTTGGCATTTTCTAAAGAAATATATCTTCTTAATTTACCACTCGAAATAGGATAATACTTAATTTCTGGTAGTTGTGATTCAATCATTTCTCTTTCAATACCATTTTTAGAACCAATATAAAGCGCTTCATAACCTTGTGATAATGCAGTTGGAATTAAACTTAAATTTACTGATACGTGTCCAACTGTTCCCCCTCCGGTAAATGCGATTTTCGTCATTAATATTACCTCTATTCTTTTAAATTTTTATAATATGCATAAAATGGTTCACCTTTATCATATGGCGGATATTCCATTAATTGTTCACCGACCTTATGAAATCCAAATTTCGCAAATAAACCTTGTGCAGGTTTGTTTAACGCAAAGGTGTCCGTTAAAATAACTTCTGCACCACGTGCTTTAACTACATCAATAACATAATTGAATAATTCTGTAGCAGCTCCTTTATATTCTTTCGAACCAGTTAATCGATGAATAACAAAGGCGCCTTCTCTATTTACTGGCCAGTCAATGTCATCATACCATTCTGCTTGGTCTTGGTCGACAACAATAAAGCCATAAATTTTGTCATTTTCCTCTAATACGTACAAATAATCTTTAGCAATATCTTCTTCAAAATGTTCTAAAAGAGGGTACTGATCGTCCCATTGCTCGTTGTCGTGTTCTTTCATTAATTCTTTTGCTTCTTCTACTAGATTTAAGATTTGATCTAAATCTGACATTTTACCTAGACGGATCATGTACGTCACTCCTTATATCGTTATGTTAAACATGTTTTTCAGTACATGTTAATCTTACACACTATTAACATGCTTTAAACCTTTATTATGAATGAAAAATAGTAATTATCACACTATGGGATAAAAATAACCAATAAAAGTATCATATACCAATTAATTGATTGTTAAAACTAGTGAATAATACTATTTAAAAAGTTTATGCTCATAGTATATTAAACCATGAATTATTAACAGCAATGATAGAAATTGCGTTATTTACATCATTTATAAATGTCTAATTTATATCTTTTAGAGTTAGACGTCAATAAAAATAAACACGCCGAGGCTGGGACATACATCCCTAAAAAA
>NZ_JACYVY010000037.1:0-16236 GCF_017151825.1 Staphylococcus sp. EG-SA-18 | reverse complement strand
GCTTTAAGTTTAATACTTTCTTTAAGTGTTACCCCTATTGCAAACGCTGAGAGCAATTCAAATATCAAAGCAAAAGATAAGAAGCATGTGCAAGTTAATGTCGAGGACAAGAGTATTCCTACTGAAGTACGTAATTTAGCGCAAAAAGACTATCTTTCTTATGTTACTTCACTTGATAAAATCTATAATAAAGAGAAAGCCTCGTATACACTTGGTGAACCTTTTAAAATTTATAAATTCAACAAAAAGAGTGATGGTAATTATTATTTTCCAGTTTTGAACACTGAAGGTAATATCGATTATATAGTTACAATTTCACCAAAAGTCACTAAGTATTCTAGTTCATCTTCTAAATACACAATCAATGTTTCTCCATTTTTATCTAAAGTCTTAAATCAATATAAAGATCAACAAATTACTATTTTGACAAACTCAAAAGGTTACTATGTGGTTACTCAAAATCATAAAGCTAAACTAGTACTAAAAACACCACGTCTAGAAGATAAAAAGTTAAAAAAGACTGAGAGTATACCTACTGGCAATAATGTAACGCAACTAAAGCAAAAAGCTTCTGTCACTATGCCAACTAGTCAATTTAAAAGTAATAATTATACTTACAACGAGCAATATGTAAATAAACTTGAGAATTTCAAGATAAGAGAAACTCAAGGTAACAATGGTTGGTGTGCAGGCTATACGATGTCTGCATTACTAAATGCGACTTATAATACTAACAAATATCATGCAGAAGCTGTGATGAGATTTTTACACCCAAACTTACAAGGACAACGATTCCAATTTACTGGTTTAACGCCAAGAGAGATGATTTATTTTGGACAAACTCAGGGAAGAAGTCCACAACTTCTTAATAGAATGACTACATATAATGAAGTTGACAATCTTACTAAAAATAATAAAGGAATTGCTGTTTTAGGTAGTAGAGTAGAATCAAGAAATGGTATGCACGTAGGGCATGCCATGGCAGTTGTTGGGAACGCTAAATTAGATAATGGACAAGAGGTTATAATTATATGGAATCCATGGGATAATGGTTTTATGACTCAAGATGCTAAAAACAATGTTATTCCAGTATCCAATGGCGACCATTATCAATGGTATTCATCTATTTATGGTTATTAAAATTTGTATTTTAGAAAGGTAAATAATATTATGGAACAATTTGAATTATTTAGTATTGATAAATTCAAATGTAATTCAGAGGCTAAGTATTATCTTAATATTATTGAGGGAGAATGGCATCCTCAAGATTTAAATGATAGTCCTTTAAAATTTATTCTCAGTACCTCAGACGATTCTGATTACATTTGCAAATATATAAATACAGAACACAAACAACTCACATTATATAATAAAAATAATAGCTCAATTGTTATTGAAATATTTATACCAAATGATAATAAAATACTACTAACAATTATGAACACAGAAGCTTTGGGAACTTCTCCTAGAATGACTTTCATTAAGCAAAAGTCATAAGACTATCTAGATATGATTAAGTAAACTATTAATCTTATTAAAGGTCTCTAGGAAGAAAAAATTTCATGCGATGAGATTTTTTTAGAAAAAGCGACGATATATATAATCTAACAATAATTTTTAAAATATTAAGAACCCCCAGCATATGCTTTATATAGCTTGCTGGGGGTTTCTCATACAATATGGATCGAGCATCTTGCATGTATAAACAAATAGGCTATTCAAAGTAAAATTACTCAAACTTTGAATAGCCTTTCCTCTTCAAATAGTCTTTATTTAAATTGGATTATGTTATTGGATTTTCTTACCTACAAAAATGATTTCTTGATGTGATACTTCAACCGTGCCATCTTTTTGCTCTTGAAACACGGGTTTTTCAATACGTTTTACCGGCATATACCCTTGCATTTTCATTCGTGACAAACAATCAGCAATTGTTTCATTCTCATTTACTTTGAATTTCATGTTCTACTACACTTTCCAGTTCTTCTGGTTCATAATCTTTAAGCTTTCTACGACGAATGCCTTTAGTCCAGAATCCACCATGTATGTTTCGAGGTTCATACGCAATGATAAATGCTTTCGGATCTAAATTTTTTATCGTATCCATCAATTTACGTTCATATTTTCTTGGTGTTAAAATTTGCATCACCATACGACTACCATCTCTACCAAACGCAGCATAGTGCGTAACGCCATATCCTAAATTTCGAAGTTCATTCGGTAAATCTAACTCATATTCTGCTGAAGTTACATTTACAACTGTATAACCTAATGCCAGTTTTTCTTCTATTTTCATACCAACAATGATACCTATTGAAAAACCAAATGCGTAGGCAATAATATTTTGAATATGGTCTAAATTAGACATAACCAAACCTAAACCAACGATATAAACTAATACTTCTAAAAAACTAACTGATGCAGCAATATAACGATAACCTTTCAACGTTAAAATTGTTCGCATCGTTAAAAACGTTACATAACAAACGTTAATGATAAATATAGTTAGTACCATTAACCATGGATTTTCTGTTACGAATGACATAAGGCGCCCCACTCTCTTTCAATTACACTTTAAATACCAAACTGCTTCAAACTAACCTTAATGAATGCATATTAATATAATATAGTACGAAAACTCTCATAAATAAATAGCGAATTTGTCATAAATAAAAATTTATTCTCAAATGAACATACTTACTTTAGTTCATACACTTTCAATTTATACACTGAAGTAGTCTAGCTGAATGTGGTTTAATGTTATTAATTCTAACTCATATTTAATTTAAGTCACACGTTAGAAGAAAAAATTAAATTAGGATTTTGGCCACGTGTATCTTGTATATGCAAGTTCACGTTTGTGTGCATTTCGTATATAATGATTTTCAATTACTTTTTGTTCTTCTGGCGTAACTGGCTTACCTTCTAAATAATTATCAATCGCCTCATAAGTTACACCTAATGCATCTTCATCTGGAAGCTGTGGTTTATCATCTTCTAAATCAGCAGTTGGCGTTTTTTCATATAATTCCTTTGGCGCACCAAGATACGCTAATAATTGACGACCTTGTCGTTTATTCAAACCAAATATAGGTGCGATATCTGCAGCACCATCACCGTACTTCGTATAAAAACCAGTTATATTTTCTGCAGAATGATCAGTGCCAACTACGATACCTTGTCGGTTTGAAGCAATTGAAAATTGTACTTTCATACGTTCACGCGCTTTTTCATTTCCTTTTTGGAAATCTGTAAGAACAATACCGGCTTCTTTTAATGATTGCACACTTTGATCAACTGCAGGCTTAATATTGACTGTTACTATTTCATCTGGTTCAATGAATCGCAAAGCTTGGTCAACTTCATCAGCATCTTTTTGAACTCCATAAGGTAATTTAACTGCAATAAACGTACAATCAATGCCTTCTTCACGTAATTCGTTAACAGACATTTGTACTAGTTTTCCAACTAATGTAGAATCCTGTCCTCCTGAAATACCTAACACTAAAGATTTTATAAATGAATGTGATTGTACATAATTTTTTATAAATTGCTTTAATTCCATAATTTCTTCAGCACTATCGATACGCTTTTTCACTTTCATTTCTTGTACAATAACGTCTTGTAATTTACTCATTATCTTCTTCCATCTCCTTAACGTGTTCCGCAACTTCAAAAATACGTTTATGTTTATTATCCCAACATGCCTTGCTTAAATCGACTGGATATTCTTGTGGATTCAGGAAACGCTTATTTTCATCCCAAATAGATTGTAATCCTAGTGCTAAATATTCACGTGATTCATCTTCTGTTGGCATTTGATATACTAATTTACCATTTTCATAAATATTATGATGCAAATCAATGGCTTCGAAAGATTTTATAAATTTCATTTTATAAGTATGCACTGGATGGAATAATTTTAAAGGTTGTTCATCGTATGGATTTTCATTTTCCAAAGTAATATAATCGCCTTCTGCCTTACCTGTTTTCTTGTTTATAATGCGATATACATTTTTCTTACCTGGCGTCGTAACCTTTTCAGCGTTATTTGATAATTTAATACGATCACTATATGAACCATCTTCATTTTCAATAGCTACAAGTTTATATACTGCACCTAATGCTGGTTGATCGTATCCTGTAATCAGCTTTGTACCAACGCCCCAAGAATCTACTTTTGCACCTTGTGCTTTCAAACTCGTAATCGTTTCTTCATCCAAATCATTAGACGCGATAATTTTAGTTTCAGTAAATCCTGCTTCATCAAGCATACGTCTTGCCTCTTTAGATAAATAAGCGATATCTCCAGAATCTAATCGAATACCTACAAAGTTAATTTTGTCACCTAATTCTTTTGCAACTTTTATTGCGTTTGGCACGCCAGATTTTAAAGTATGGAATGTATCTACTAGGAACACACAATTTTTATGTCTTTCAGCATATTTTTTGAAGGCAACATATTCGTCTCCATAAGTTTGGACAAATGCATGTGCATGTGTACCAGACACAGGTATACCAAATAATTTCCCCGCCCTAACATTACTTGTAGAATCAAAGCCCCCGATGTAAGCAGCTCTAGCGCCCCACAATGCTGCATCAATTTCTTGCGCACGACGTGTACCAAACTCCATTAATTTATCATTTGATGCAATTTGACGAATTCTGCTAGCCTTTGTTGTAATTAGTGTATGGAAATTTACAATGTTTAATAAAATTGTTTCTATTAATTGCGCTTGAATCAATGGTGCTTCTACGCGTAACAATGGTTCGTTACCAAAGCATAACTCGCCTTCTTGCATCGAACGAATGCTTCCTGTGAATTTTAAATCTTTTAAATATGATAAGAAATCATCCTTGTAGCCAATAGACTTTAAATATTCCAAATCAGATTCTGAAAATCCAAAATGTTCTATAAAATCAATGACGCGTTTTAAACCATTAAAAACAGCATAGCCACTATTAAATGGCATTTTTCTAAAATACAAATCAAATACAGCCATTTTTTCATGAATATTATCATTCCAATAACTTTCAGCCATATTTATTTGATATAAGTCATTATGTAACATTAAACTGTCGTCTTCTAATTGGTACACTTGTATCTCTCCAATCGACCTAAATATTTTCTTACATTTTATCATAATTCATTTTTTTATATACATAAGAGCTCCTTAATTTCCATACTTTTAATTAAAATCAACCAACAATTTAATGACATATACATAATTTTTAAGAGTATTTTAATAATGTAGACTATAATATAAAGCGAGGTGTTGTTAATGTTATTTAAAGAGGCTCAAGCTTTCATAGAAAACATGTATAAAGAGTGTCATTATGAAACGCAAATTATCAATAAACGTTTACATGACATTGAACTAGAAATAAAAGAAACTGGGACATATACACATACAGAAGAAGAACTTATTTATGGTGCTAAAATGGCTTGGCGTAATTCAAATCGTTGCATTGGTCGTTTATTTTGGGATTCGTTAAATGTCATTGATGCAAGAGATGTTACTGACGAAGCATCGTTCTTATCATCAATTACTTATCATATTACACAGGCTACAAATGAAGGTAAATTAAAGCCGTATATTACTATATATGCTCCAAAGGATGGACCTAAAATTTTCAACAATCAATTAATTCGCTATGCTGGCTATGACAATTGTGGTGATCCTGCTGAAAAAGAAGTTACACGCTTAGCAAATCACTTAGGTTGGAAAGGAAAAGGTACTAATTTTGACGTGTTACCACTGATTTACCAATTACCTAATGAGTCAGTTAAATTTTACGAATATCCTACTTCATTAATTAAAGAAGTACCTATTGAACATAATCATTATCCAAAATTAAGAAAATTGAACTTAAAATGGTATGCAGTCCCTATCATTTCCAATATGGACTTAAAAATCGGTGGCATTGTATATCCAACTGCACCCTTTAACGGTTGGTATATGGTAACTGAAATTGGCGTACGTAACTTTATTGATGATTACCGTTACAATTTACTAGAAAAAGTTGCAGATGCGTTTGAATTTGATACACTTAAAAATAATTCATTTAATAAAGATCGAGCACTTGTTGAATTGAACTATGCTGTGTATCATTCCTTTAAAAAAGAAGGCGTATCAATTGTCGATCATTTGACCGCTGCAAAGCAATTCGAACTATTCGAACGTAATGAAGCACAACAAGGTCGTCAAGTTACCGGAAAATGGTCTTGGCTAGCGCCGCCATTATCTCCAACATTGACGTCAAATTATCATCATGGATATGACAATACAGTAAAAGATCCAAACTTTTTCTATAAAAAGAAAGAATCAAATGCTAACCAGTGCCCTTTCCATCATTAAGTTAGTAGAGGTGTAGCATATGCAATTATATTATTTAGGCCCTAAAGGTACATTTTCATATTTGGCTTGTCGTCAGTATTTTTCTGAAAAGGAAACAACTTTTCAACCAAAGTCAAATTTATTTGAAGTCATCAAGGCAGTTGCAGATGATGACACATCGATTGGTGTTGTCCCTATTGAAAATTCTATAGAAGGAACAATCAACATTGTGGCAGATGCACTTGCACAGCAAGATGTCTTTGCACACGGTGAAATACGTTTAGATATTAACTTTGCATTATATGGTAATGGAACAGATTCCATTTCTGATATTAAAAAAGTGTATTCTATTGCACCAGCAATCAGTCAAACAACAAATTACATACATCAACATCAATTTGACTATGATTATGTCGACAGTACAATTCAAAGTTTGACTAAAATTGAAAATGGCGTTGCAGCAATTGCACCTTTAGGTAGTGGCGAAGCTTATGGTTTTACACCTATTGATACACATATTGAAGACTATCCACATAACGTGACACGTTTTTTAGTTATAAAAAATCAGCAGCAATTTGATCAAAATGCGACATCATTGATGTTTTTAATTACACCAATGCATGATAAACCTGGGTTGTTAGCAAGTGTGCTTAATACATTTGCTTTGTTTAATATTAATTTATCCTGGATTGAGTCTCGTCCTTTAAAAACACAATTAGGTATGTATCGATTTTTCGTTCAGGCTGATTCTGCAATTACAACCGATATAAAGAAAGTCATTGCTATTTTAGAAACCTTAGATTTCAAAGTAGAAATGATTGGTGCTTTTAATTAAACTTTATTTTCTAGGTTCTACAATTTAAATAAAATAAAGAGTCAACCAAGGATTAAAATAGGAATCCATCCTTGGTTGACTTTCTTTTGTTTGTATTGTTTTTACACGATGCTGCTGTATACGTTTCATTACCACTCGTTCAAGCAATTGCTAATGTAACCTTTTATTTTTCGTTCTAATCTGCAATTACTATTTCAATGGCAGTGGTTGATTTATATCAATACCTAAAACTATAGGCATTACATAATACACGACTAAAATAATAATTATTGCACTGATTAAGTTTACCCAGAATCCTACTGATGCCATTTGTTTGATAGATATTTTACCTGAACCAAAGATAATTGCATTCGGTGGTGTCCCTACTGGTAACATGTATGCACAGTTAGCCGCCATAGCTGCAGGTGCCATAAGTAGTAATGGATGCACTCCAACAGCAACAGACAACGTTGCTAAAATCGGTAAAATCATCGTTGCAGTTGCAGTATTAGATGTCACTTCAGTTAAAAATAAGACAAAGATTGTTATGACAATTACAATAAGAATCGGACTAACACCATTTAATGATTTCAACTGTTCGCCTAACCATTTTGCTAAACCACTTTCAGAAATACCTTTCGCTAATGCTAAACCGCCACCAAATAAAATTAATACACCCCAAGGGAGCTCTTTTGCAACTTCCCAGTCAATGATACGGCGATGTTTTTCAGTATTTTTAGCTGGAATAACAAATAATAATATTGATATAAAAATAGCAATCGTACCATCTGCAACGGATGACGTAACTTCCCATTTTTTCAGAAGAAACTCTCTTGTAATCCATAATAAGCTGGCAAGTACAAAGATAGTTTGTACTACCTTTTCTTCATACTTCATTTTGCCAAGCTCGTCTAACTTTTGTTTAATTAACGTCTGACCACCAGGTAAATATTTCAAATCATGTCTAAACGCAACATATCTTAAATAGAGCCAAGTAATACCTAACAAAACAATGACCGTTGGAATCCCTACAATCATCCATTTAGCAAAACTAATTTCATGTCCAAAATGTTGCATATATTGTCCTTTTAAAATAATTAATGGCGGGGTTCCGATTAATGTACCCAAGCCACCAATCGTACCTGCATAGCCAATTGCTAAAACTAGAGATTTTTCAAACTTTTGAATACTTGTTTGATTCGTATTGGCTTCTTGTAAATCATGTGCTTCCTTAATAATTGCTAAACCAATCGGAATCATAATCATTACAGCTGCAGTGTTCGATACAAACATAGATAAGAATCCTGTTGCCACCATGAATCCAAGTAATATTTTTGAAGTGCTTGCACCAATCAAATTAATAATTGTCAACGCTACTCTCGTATGTAAATTCCATCTTTCCATTGCAATTGCCAAAATAAATCCACCTAAAAACAAAAAGATAATATCATTGCCATATTCGGATGATACTTGTTCTGGTGTAAGTATATGACCTAATGGTAATAACACAATTGGTAATAAGCTCGTTGCTGCAATAGGAATTGCTTCAGTAATCCACCAAGTCGCAATCCATAAAGTAATCGCTAAGACATATACGCCTTTCCAAGGTAAGTCTTGTGGATGAAAGAATAATAATGTTAATAGGAAAAGTAATGGACCTAATATTAGTCCAATAAGTTGTCCCGCACTAAACGGTTTCTTTTTCTTTGATTTTGAAAAGAATGTTAAATACCTTTTCGATATCATTGATTGATGTTGATTGAAATAAGCCATAAATTTCCCCCTCATGATGATTATGACAAGCTACTTCAACTCACTATATTAGAGTATAGAAAGTTGTCTATCTTGTATTATCATTACCGTCAAAATACCCCTTTCATCAGATAATTGGGTTTATTATAGCATATTTATACCGTTTTATGAATGCGCTTTCAAAAATTATCTACTATTCTTAATCCTAATGTCATGCGAAACTTTTTACTTTTTTATTTCATCTACATTGATTGTAGTAACTTGAATACCCGCTTCAACAGGACTTAAAAACACTGTATCAATATCTTCTAAATGAATTGATTGAGTCGAATTATTGAATGTATTCCCAACGATTAATACATCTTTATGTTTAACATTATTATAATTACGTACATGTATCGCATCTTTAGACATTGATCCTTTAAATTCATTTCCAATTATATTCATATTTATGCCTGCTTGGGAACCTAAGTCTTTTCCTGTCATCACATCTGCTGCATTTTTACCATCTCTAACTCCTAAATATCTAATACCACCCTCACAGTTAATAAACTTATTATTAATAATGAAAGCATCTTTATACTTCAAGGGAGTTAATGCATAACCTTGTATATCTTCAAATATATTATTTCTAATATGAATATTCTCATAGTAACGATTATGTCTACTTGCATGTGAGCCAATAGCACGATTCCAACTTCCCATTTCGGGCAATTCTGAAGGTCCAAAATAACAATCTTCGATAACGACATTTTTCGTTATCGTACCATCTGTCGTTCCGAATTTTGGAAAAGCACCAGGTACTTGAATGTCTAATTGTATTGCTTCAGAATAAAAGCGTTCGCCACTATAGTCTATAAATCCTTCAAATGAACAACTTTTAATATAGAGTCCATTAATCCCGCAAGCATCAATTGCATGACCACTCACTACATTCTTAATAGTCACACCTATTAATTGAATATCTTCAGCATGCCCAATGCACATAGCTGTATTGTTATAAGGATACGATACGCCATTCATATCAAGCTTGCCGCCTTTAATATGAATATGACTGTGTCCATTATAACCACGATAAAAACCAAAGCGATGACCATTTTTTAATAAAGGACCAGAATGACATCGGCGTAAAATAGTTTCATTATCCAACAAAAGTGTTGTATTGCCATATATCGTTAATGGTTTGCAAATATCATACGTCCCTTTCGGTATATAAACTGTCGTTGGTTTACATCTTCCACGATTTAACGCATGTTGTATTGCTCGAGTATCTTTAGTTTTGTTTATGCCTGTTAACCCATAATCTTTCATATTGATATACATAAATCGTCATCCTTTGTCTATTTTCTAATTACTCATATATTAACCAATTATTCAAATTATAATCGTGTTAGGTTGATTTAACAGATAGTCATAAATCTCGTGATGCCATCTATTAGCATTTTTATATTCAAAACATCAACACTTGATATTAGTTCTAAGTTTGTCACATTTAGTATTCTATTACAGCTATTTTAAAACTATCGCAAAAACTTCTTATATTATTTGTTGATTGCGTGATTTGCTCTTCCAAAAAAGTTGATTAATCTATATACTTAATCTATATTTATATATTAACCATTAGGGTTAAAAATTACTCTAGCATTTATGAATAGATGGGAGTTTATTTTATTATTATATAGGAGAGATGTTGAATGACACATCGCGCACTATTAGTTGTTGACTATTCATATGACTTTATCGCAGATGACGGCTTACTAACATGCGGTAAACCTGGACAAAATATTGAAGATTTTATTGTTTCTCGTATCAATGACTTTAATTATTATCAAGACCATATATTCTTTTTAATGGATTTACATTATTTACATGACATTCATCATCCTGAAAGTAAATTATTCCCACCACACAATATCGTAGATACAAGTGGTAGAGAATTATACGGTAAAGTAGGTAAATTATACGAAACAATTAAAGCGCAACCTAATGTACATTTCATTGATAAAACGCGCTATGATTCGTTCTTTGGTACCCCGCTTGATAGTTTATTGAGAGAAAGAAGTATTAATCAAGTCGAAATCGTTGGTGTATGTACCGATATTTGCGTGTTACATACAGCAATTTCTGCATACAACTTAGGTTATAAAATTTCAGTACCTGCTGAGGGAGTGGCTTCATTTAATCAAAAAGGGCATGAATGGGCACTTGCACATTTCAAAAACTCATTAGGTGCAGAGGTAGAACAACACGTTTAAATCGTGCTAAAATAATTATAAAGAATACAATTTACAAGGGAGATATTTGACAATGGCTAAAACATATATTTTCGGACATAAGAATCCAGACACTGATGCAATTTCATCTGCGATTATTATGGCAGAATTTGAACAACTTAGAGGTAATTCAGGAGCCAAAGCATACCGTTTAGGTGATGTGAGTGCAGAAACTCAATTCGCGTTAGATACATTTAATGTACCTGCTCCGGAATTATTAACGGATGATTTAGATGGTCAAGATGTTATCTTAGTTGATCATAACGAATTCCAACAAAGTTCTGATACGATTGCCTCTGCTACAATTAAGCATGTAATTGATCATCACAGAATTGCAAATTTCGAAACTGCTGGTCCTTTATGTTATCGTGCTGAACCAGTTGGTTGTACAGCTACAATTTTATACAAAATGTTTAGAGAACGTGGCTTTGAAATTAAACCTGAAATTGCCGGTTTAATGTTATCAGCAATTATCTCAGATAGCTTACTTTTCAAATCACCAACATGTACACAACAAGATGTTAAAGCAGCTGAAGAATTAAAAGATATTGCTAAAGTTGATATTCAAAAGTACGGCTTAGATATGTTAAAAGCAGGTGCTTCAACAACTGATAAATCAGTTGAATTCTTATTAAACATGGATGCTAAATCATTTACTATGGGTGACTATGTGACTCGTATTGCACAAGTTAATGCTGTTGACCTTGACGAAGTGTTAAATCGTAAAGAAGATTTAGAAAAAGAAATGTTAGCTGTAAGTGCACAAGAAAAATATGACTTATTTGTACTTGTTGTTACTGACATCATTAATAGTGATTCTAAAATTTTAGTTGTAGGTGCTGAAAAAGATAAAGTTGGCGAAGCATTCAATGTTCAATTAGAAGATGACATGGCCTTCTTATCTGGTGTCGTTTCTCGAAAAAAACAAATCGTACCTCAAATCACTGAAGCATTAACAAAATAATACTATATTACTGTCTAATTATAGACATGTTGTATTTAACTAACAGTTCATTAAAGTAGAATTTATTTCACTTTCAATGAACTGTTTTTTATTTACGTTTGACTATTTTACAACCCCTTTTCAATAGTAGTTTTTATTCCTTTAGCTACCCTAACCCACAGATTAGTGATTTCTATACAATTCCCCTTTTGTCTTTACATTTTCTTAAAATATTTGCGATGTTGAGTATAAATTTTTGTTTTCTTCCTACCTTTTTCGTTATGATTAAAGTTATAAATATTATTATGTACACGATTCATCGCTCTATTTTCAACTTTCAACATATATAATTCGAAAGACCATTTAAAATTAACGGCCACAACATTCAAATCAATTAATCGCTTTTTCCAAAATAATCATATAAGGAGGTTCTTTTCATTATGAATATCATTGAGCAAAAATTTTATGACAGTAAAGCTTTTTTCAATACACAACAAACTAAAGATATTAGTTTTAGAAAAGAGCAATTAAAGAAGTTAAGCAAAGCTATTAAATCATACGAGAGCGATATTTTAGAAGCACTATATACAGATTTAGGAAAAAATAAAGTCGAAGCTTATGCTACTGAAATTGGCATAACTTTGAAAAGTATCAAAATTGCCCGTAAGGAACTTAAAAACTGGACTAAAACAAAAAATGTAGACACACCTTTATATTTATTTCCAACAAAAAGCTATATCAAAAAAGAACCTTATGGAACAGTTTTGATCATTGCACCATTTAACTATCCTTTTCAACTAGTGTTCGAACCTTTAATCGGTGCTATTGCAGCAGGTAATACGGCAATTATTAAACCATCTGAGTTGACACCAAATGTTGCACGAGTGATTAAACGATTAATCAATGAAACATTTGATGCAAATTACATTGAAGTTATTGAGGGAGGAATTGAAGAAACGCAAACGTTAATTCACTTACCTTTTGACTATGTCTTCTTTACAGGAAGTGAAAATGTAGGCAAAATCGTTTATCAAGCTGCCAGCGAAAATTTAGTTCCTGTGACATTAGAAATGGGTGGTAAATCTCCAGTCATCGTTGATGAAACAGCGAATATTAAAGTTGCTAGTGAGCGCATTTGTTTTGGGAAATTCACTAATGCCGGCCAAACATGTGTTGCACCAGATTACATTTTAGTACACGAATCTGTAAAAGATGATTTAATCACAGCCCTATCAAAAACGTTGCGTGAATTTTATGGTCAAAATATACAACAAAGTCCAGATTATGGCCGCATTGTAAACCTTAAACATTATCATCGTCTGACTTCATTACTTAACAGTGCACAAATGAATATTGTATTTGGTGGTCATAGTGATGAGGATGAACGTTATATAGAACCAACATTGTTAGATCACGTTACAAGTGATTCAGCAATTATGCAAGAAGAAATTTTTGGTCCTATCTTACCGATTTTAACGTATCAGTCATTGGATGAAGCAATAGCCTTTATTCACCAAAGACCAAAACCTTTGAGTTTATATTTATTTAGCGAAGATGAAAATGCTACACAACGTGTAATAAACGAGCTATCATTTGGCGGCGGCGCTATTAATGATACATTGATGCACCTAGCGAATCCTAAATTACCATTTGGTGGTGTTGGCGCCTCAGGTATGGGACGCTATCATGGTAAATATTCATTCGACACTTTTACACATGAAAAAAGCTACATTTTCAAATCTACACGATTAGAATCAGGTGTCCATTTACCACCATATAAAGGTAAATTTAAATACATCAAAGCTTTCTTTAAAAATTAATTTTTGAGCCAAAAATAAACCATGCTTCCATAATTTGATGTTCTTGAAAACAATAAATTTCAAGGTATACACAAATTTTTTGGAAACATGGTTTTCTTTTTATCATGATTAATTAAAGATTAAAATATGACACATACACCTTCAGATGCTACACGAGTGTTATCACATAGCGTAATTTTACCTGTTTCTTTATTTCTTTCGAAAACAGTTACAACTGAATCTCCTTGCTCATGAGCACAAACTAAAAGGTCATCTGATGAGGCAATATTAAAATCTCTTGGGAATTGACCACCACTTTCAGTAATTGTTACTAGTTCTAAGTGTTGACCATTATCAAGAACTTTAAAAATTGCAATGCTATCATGCCCTCTATTAGATACATATAAGAATTGTTGATCATGAGATAAACGCACTGCTGCAAGTTTAGTATCTCCATCAAAGTTTTCAGGAATTGTTAAATGACGCTCGAGCTCTTCAAATTTACCGTCATTATATTCTGCAACACTCACAGCATTTGATAATTCGTGTACGACATAAGCAAATTTTCCATTATCATGAAATTCAATATGTCTTGTCCCATCACTATCTTTAAATAAAGATTCTTTATAAAATTCAAACCCGTTGTCATCAAATTTATAAGTAACGATACGATCAGCACCTAAATCTGTTACTGCAACGTACTTACCATCTGGAGTTTGATTAATATAATGTGCGTGTGGATGATCTTGTCTTTCATGTGTACCTGTTGGAAAATCATGCGCAAGTTCTTGAATTAGACGTATAATTTCACCTGTGTGCGTGTTTAATTCATACATACGTATGATGCCAGCACCATATACCGCTTCAAATAAATATCGTTTATCTTCTGAAATCGATACATAACAACCTGTACCAGCTTTTGAAGACAAACATTTATTTAATAAATGCAATTCACCATTGTCATCAATTTTCAAACTCGCAACACCGCATTGTTCTCCTTCTTTGTTGATTCCATATAAAACTTCATTATTACGCACCAAATATGTAGACGCTTCTAATTCAAATCCTGTTTCTAATAAATCAATACGTGACTGATTTTCGTTTAATTCAAAGCGATAAATCCCTTTACCATTCTTTTTAGTGTAAGAACCAATATATCCATTTGTCATTACTTTTACCCCTCCATGTTAGTCTTATTTTCATTTTATTAAATTTTAGCTAGAATTAACAATCATTTATCATTTCCTTAAAGCTAAAACTATTTAACTACTTTAAAAGAACTATTTGCTGTGATATGTCATTATTCGATTTTAATTAATCCCTCTTTTTTACTTACACGAGCATTAATTATTAACGCGTTTATGCTTCCACAAAATTTTTGTTGCAAAATAGAACACATGTTCGTATAATGTAATTATCAGATTGGGGTGAATTAAGGATGACAAGTTATGAAGAAGAAACTGATTATCGTAACGTTCCAAGAGAATTACTAGATAACAATATACCTATGGGAAGAGGCATGATTAAATGGGCTCCTTTTGCAACATTACCCGAACAATTCGAAACGATTCAACAATACATTATCGACCAAAACAAAATTACACGTCCTGTATTATCAGATGATCAATTGGCTGAGCTAAACATTCGGCTACACGAGGCGCTACAATATGCCCAACCTGTAGAAGTTAAATTTTATAATAATGGCTTTGTAGATTCAGTACGCTTAACCATTTATCGTATTGATGCTATTAATTATGAAATTGATGGTTATGTTTACAATCAGCAACAACGTCAAAAAATTTCTATCTTTGATATCTTAGATATTGTCTTGTTACCTTAATGCTTTGAACATAATTAAACAGATTGAGTATATGCATATAAGATGATTTTTAACATCATTTTTGGATGATAGGATGTTGCGCCACGATGATGTCTGAATTCATCGAATTCGCTATCAGGTATTGTTTCAACAATTTCATTAACATATCGTGAAATATCATTTTGAGGGATTCTAACAGAAGTTTCTATTGGTAGTGTAGTTGGGTCATGTTATAATTTTTATACATAAGGCACCTCGTTAATTTAGTTTAGTGGTATTTATTAAATTATAAGAAGGGACCCAACACAGAAAATTCATTTTATTGAATTTTACATTTATGTGCAAGTTGGGCAAAGTGTCTTATTTTTTAAAAGTATTTCAAAGTAAAATTACATGTTAATACGTAGTATTAATGGCGAGACTCCTGAGGGAGCAGTGCCAGTCGAAGACCAAGGCTGAGACGGCACCCTAGGAAAGCGAAGCCATTCAATACGAAGT
>NZ_JACYVY010000036.1:0-16653 GCF_017151825.1 Staphylococcus sp. EG-SA-18 | reverse complement strand
GTGTGTACATGGTATAATAAATTTATAAATTGAAAAGAATTCAAAAGAAAAAATAAAATATAGATTGAGCACGAAGTGATTTGAAATAAGGTTGTGAAAGGGAATGACAAGGTCAGCATTAAAACCATTTAAAAATAAACGCGTTATGGTTACTGGACGTATACAACGTGTTTTGTTTAAAAATTATTTAGATAGACATAGCACATTTAAGCCGAATGTAAGGATATTATTAAAAGATGTATTTGTTTCAGGTGTATCAATAGATCATTTATGGTTATATGAGACAAATAAATACTATGCATTGGCAATGGAACTTATTCATCAACGAGTAAAATTTAGTGCGAATGTTGTACCATATTACAAAATAAATAGAAATAATAATTTATTCGTACAAGATTATGGAATTAAGCGTAAAGGTAGGTTAATTACTGAAGAAGCTTACAATCAAAACAATCAGTATCAGGATAAGATATATGAAAAATTACCGGATATAGATTTTAGACTCGAAGATTTTTATAGTAAGGAAAACTAAACAACATATATAAAGCACCACTAATCGTAGTTGATAGTTGATCAATTACACATTAGTGGTGCTTTATTTTGAATTTAAATTTGATAAATGAATAAGAGTATACGCATTCATTTAAGATTAGATGACATTGATAAGTATGAGTAATGTATTAGGTAACCATTAAATTCGTTGTTATGCGATTCTGATACAAGATTATGATAAAATAGCTTTAATTAAGAATTTTAGCCATCATATAGTCATCGTAATATTTACCATCGATAAATAACTTATCTTTTAAAACGCCTTCGATTTGAAAATCGGCACTTTTAAAAAGCTCGAGGGCAGGTTGGTTATTGAGTGGTACATTTGCTTCAATTCGGTGTATTTGATTGTTTAAACACCAAGCCATAATGGCATCAAGAAGTGCTTGGCCAATTCCACGATGTTGATATAATTTCTTTACACCTAAATCAATTTTAGCAACATGTTTAATGCGTTGAAATGGTGTCGTATTAACAAAGGCAAAGCCAACGAGTTGTTCATCACTTTCAGCAACAAAGATGACTTTATGTGGAGAAGTGATATATTCTTCTAATTGTTTACTAGCCGACGTGACGCTAGGATCATATTCTCCTGGTGTGTAGAACATATACGGAGATTCGTCGTATATTTTCGCTAACATTGAAATGAAATTTTCTACATCTTTGATACTAACTCTACGTATAATATGGGCCATAAAAAGCCTCCAGTATTTTGAAATTTTAAAACATTTGCTACTATTATAATATATATGTAACTAAAAGGTGGAGTAATATGTTTTTTGGTTACAGTTTAAAGGAGTATTTTAGATGAAACCTAAAGTTTTATTAGCAGGTGGAACAGGATATATTGGTAAGTATTTAAGTGAAGTGATTGAAAATGATGCTGAACTTTTTACTATATCAAAATATCCAGACAATAAAAAAACAGATGATGTTGAAATGACTTGGATTCAGTGTGATATATTTCATTACGAACAGGTTGTTGCAGCAATGAATCAAATAGATATTGCTGTATTCTTTATCGACCCAACAAAGAATTCTGCCAAAATAACACAATCATCAGCAAGAGATTTAACATTAATCGCAGCAGATAATTTTGGTCGAGCAGCGGCTATCAATCAAGTAAAAAAAGTAATCTACATACCTGGGAGTCGTTATGATAATGAAACAATTGAACGCCTAGGTGCATATGGCACACCTGTAGAAACAACAAATTTAGTTTTTAAACGTTCTTTAGTTAATGTAGAATTACAAGTTTCAAAGTATGATGATGTTAGATCAACGATGAAGGTAGTTTTACCAAAGGGATGGACATTAAAGAACGTTGTAAACCATTTTATTGCATGGATGGGTTACACTAAAGGAACTTTTGTGAAAACAGAAAAATCACATGATCAATTTAAGATATATATTAAGAATAAGGTGCGACCGCTCGCAGTATTTAAAATAGAAGAAACAGCTGACGGAATAATAACTTTAATTTTATTGAGTGGAAGTTTAGTGAAAAAATACACAGTTAATCAAGGGAAGTTAGAATTTAGATTAATCAAAGAGTCGGCAGTCGTTTATATACATCTATACGATTATATCCCTCGATTATTTTGGCCGATTTATTACTTTATACAAGCACCAATGCAAAAAATGATGATTCATGGCTTTGAAGTTGACTGCCGGATTAAAGATTTTCAAAGTCGATTAAAATCAGGAGAAAATATGAAATATACTAAATGATATTGGGTGATATGGATGCAAATACTACTAGTAGAAGATGACAATACTTTGTTTCAAGAATTGAAAAAAGAATTAGAACAATGGGATTTTAATGTTGCTGGTATTGAAGATTTCGGCAAAGTAATGGATACATTTGAAAGTTTTAATCCTGAAATTGTTATATTGGATGTTCAATTACCTAAATATGATGGGTTTTATTGGTGCAGAAAAATGAGAGAAGTTTCCAACGTACCAATATTATTTTTATCATCTCGTGATAATCCAATGGATCAAGTGATGAGTATGGAACTTGGCGCAGATGATTATATGCAAAAACCTTTCTATACCAATGTATTAATTGCTAAATTACAAGCGATTTATCGTCGTGTCTATGAGTTTACAGCTGAAGAAAAACGTACATTGACTTGGCAAGATGCTGTCGTTGATCTATCAAAAGATAGTATACAAAAAGGTGACGATACGATTTTTCTATCCAAAACAGAAATGATTATATTAGAAATTCTTATTACCAAAAAAAATCAAATCGTTTCGAGAGATACAATTATCACTGCATTATGGGATGATGAAGCATTTGTTAGTGATAATACGTTAACAGTAAATGTGAATCGTTTACGAAAAAAATTATCTGAAATTAGTATGGATAGTGCAATCGAAACAAAAGTAGGAAAAGGATATATGGCTCATGAATAATTTGAAATGGGTAGCTTATTTTTTGAAATCTCGCATGAACTGGATATTTTGGATATTGTTTTTAAACTTGCTTATGTTAGGCATTAGTCTAATCGATTATGATTTTCCAATAGACAGTTTATTTTATATTGTTTCTTTGAATTTAAGTTTAACAATGATTTTTCTTATATTGACATATTTTAAAGAAGTAAAATTATATAAGCATTTTGACAAAGATAAAGAAATAGAAGAAATTAAACATAAAGATTTAGCGGAAACGCCATTTCAACGTCATACAGTTGATTATTTATATCGTCAAATCTCAGCGCACAAAGAAAAGGTTGTTGAGCAACAGTTACAATTGAACATGCATGAACAAACCATTACAGAATTTGTGCACGACATAAAAACACCTGTGACAGCCATGAAATTATTAATTGATCAAGAAAAAAATCAAGAAAGAAAACAGGCATTACTATATGAATGGTCTCGTATAAACTCGATGCTGGATACACAGCTGTATATTACTAGATTAGAATCTCAACGCAAAGATATGTATTTTGATTACGTGTCACTTAAACGCATGGTCATTGACGAAATACAATTAACAAGACATATTAGTCAGGTTAAAGGTATTGGTTTTGATGTTGACTTTAAAGTGGATGATTATGTTTATACAGATATAAAATGGTGTCGTATGATTATTAGACAAATTTTGTCAAACGCATTGAAATATAGTGAGAATTTTAATATTGAAATTGGGACAGAATTAAATGATCAACATGTTTCGTTATATATTAAAGACTATGGCAGAGGTATTAGTAAAAAAGATATGCCGCGAATATTTGAACGAGGATTTACGTCAACGGCTAACAGAAATGAAACGACGTCTTCAGGTATGGGTCTATATTTAGTAAATAGTGTAAAGGATCAATTAGGTATTCACCTGCAAGTCACGTCGACTGTTGGTAAGGGGACAACTGTCAGATTGATTTTCCCATTACAAAATGAAATTGTTGAACGCATGTCGGAAGTGACAAATTTGTCATTTTAAACATGCGTTTTGTTACTTAGAATTGATACATCAATGCAGCTTCAACGTTATAATAAGATAGATGTTAGTCATATGTTAAATTGAAGATACAAGTGCCAAAGCCTAAAGGAAATGAAGTTAAGATAAATTATAGGAGTGTTAAAGTGGCAATTTTAGAAGTAAAACAATTAACAAAAATATATGGAACTAAAAAAATGGCACAAGAAGTGTTGCGAGATATCAATATGTCTATTGAAGAAGGCGAGTTTATTGCTATTATGGGTCCCTCTGGATCTGGGAAAACGACATTATTAAATGTTTTAAGTTCAATTGATTATATTTCACAAGGTTCTATTACATTAAAAGGAAAAAAATTAGAAAAGCTTTCAAACAAGGAATTATCTGATATACGCAAGCATGATATTGGTTTTATTTTTCAAGAGTATAATTTACTGCATACATTGACTGTTAAAGAAAACATAATGTTACCACTAACGGTTCAGAAGTTAGATAAAGAACATATGTTAAATCGTTATGAAAAAGTAGCAGAAGCATTAAATATATTGGATATTAGTGATAAATACCCTTCTGAATTGTCTGGTGGACAAAGACAACGAACATCTGCTGCAAGAGCGTTTATTACATTACCTTCTATTATATTTGCTGACGAACCAACAGGTGCACTGGATTCTAAAAGTACTCAAGATTTATTAAAACGATTAACAAGAATGAATGAAGCATTTAAGTCTACAATTATTATGGTAACGCATGATCCTGTTGCAGCAAGTTATGCCAATCGAGTAGTGATGCTAAAAGATGGTCAAATTTTCACTGAATTATACCAAGGGGATGACGATAAACATACCTTTTTCAAAGAAATAATACGTGTACAAAGTGTTTTAGGTGGCGTTAATTATGACCTTTAACGAGATAATATTTAAAAATTTCCGTCAAAATTTATCACATTATGCCATCTATCTTTTTTCATTAATTACGAGTGTAGTATTGTATTTTAGCTTTGTAGCATTAAAATACGCGCATAAACTAAACATGACAGAGTCATATCCAATTATTAAGGAAGGCTCACAAGTCGGAAGCTACTTTCTATTTTTCATCATAATTGCATTTTTGTTATATGCCAATGTGTTATTTATTAAACGACGAAGTTATGAGCTTGCATTATATCAAACATTAGGTTTATCTAAATTCAACATTATTTATATACTAATGCTCGAACAATTACTAATATTTATAATTACGGCAATATTAGGTATTATTATTGGTATTTTTGGTTCAAAACTGTTATTAATGATTGTCTTTACATTATTAGGAATTAAAGAAAAGGTTCCAATTATTTTTAGTTTGAGGGCGGTATTTGAAACATTAATGTTAATCGGTGTCGCTTATTTTTTAACCTCTGCTCAAAATTTTATATTAGTGTTCAAACAATCTATTTCACAGATGTCAAAGAATAACCAGGTTAAAGAAACAAATCATAATAAAATTACATTTGAAGAGGTTGTTTTAGGCATCTTAGGTATAGTATTGATTACCACAGGATACTATCTATCTTTGAACATTGTTCAATATTATGATTCTATCGGTATACTTATGTTTATTTTATTGTCAACTGTGATTGGGGCATACTTATTTTTTAAAAGCTCTGTTTCTCTAGTTTTTAAAATGGTGAAGAAGTTTAGAAAAGGTGTTATAAGTGTAAATGATGTCATGTTCTCATCATCTATTATGTATCGTATTAAGAAAAATGCTTTTTCACTTACGGTCATGGCAATCATTTCAGCGATTACTGTTTCAGTTCTTTGCTTTGCTGCTATAAGTAGAGCGTCCTTATCAAGTGAAATAAAATATACTGCACCACACGACGTTACAATTAAAGACCAACAAAAAGCTAATCAATTAGCAAGTGAATTAAACAATCAAAAAATTCCTCATTTTTATAATTATAAAGAAGTAATTCATACGAAATTGTATAAAGATAATTTATTTGATGTAAAAGCGAAAGAACCATACAATGTAACAATTACTAGTGATAAATATATCCCTAATACTGATTTGAAACGTGGACAAGCTGATTTGTTTGTAGCGGAAGGTTCTATCAAAGATTTAGTGAAACATAAGAAGCATGGTAAAGCAGTTATAGGAACGAAAAAACATCATGTTAATATTAAGTTGCGGAAAGATATTAATAAAATCTATTTTATGACAGATGTTGATTTAGGTGGACCAACGTTTGTCTTAAATGACAAAGACTATCAAGAAATAAGAAAGTATACAAAAGCAAAGCATATCGTCTCTCAATTTGGATTCGATTTGAAACATAAAAAAGATGCTTTAGCATTAGAAAAAGTGAAAAATAAAGTTGATAAATCTATTAAAACAAGAAGTGAAGCGATAAGCTCAATATCAAGTTTAACCGGAATATTATTATTTGTAACATCATTTTTAGGTATTACATTCTTGATTGCTGTATGTTGCATTATATACATAAAGCAAATAGATGAAACCGAAGATGAGTTAGAGAATTATAGTATTTTGAGAAAGCTTGGATTTACACAAAAAGATATGGCAAGGGGACTAAAGTTTAAAATTATGTTTAATTTTGGGTTACCTTTAGTTATTGCACTATCACATGCATATTTTACATCATTAGCATATATGAAATTAATGGGTACAACGAATCAAATACCGGTTTTCATAGTAATGGGATTATACATTTGTATGTATGCTGTTTTTGCAGTGACGGCTTATAATCATTCCAAGCGAACAATTAGACATTCCATATAAAATATACAGATGGCTTTCAGTAGAGTAGTGGATTCGGATTCACGAACTATACTGGAAGCTTTTTATTATAAATGAAGAGAAGTTATATTTTTAGCATGTATAGTTGAATACTGGGTTAAAATACCATATTAATAATGAAGTAAAGGTATGAGTGATTATGAAAGTGTTTTGAATGAAATATATTTAATTGGTGATGCTTTTAATTGAAAAGATTAACAGGATTCAACTTTGTAAATTGTATTAAATGTGAGAAAATAAAAGTATATTCATTGAGAGATATATGAGTCAATGATCGTTTTAAACAAGATAAGTGTATTTTAATATGTAAAAGTTATGTAATAAATATTGTATCGTTGCAAATTTCCCAACTATATCCATTTACAATTTTTAGAGTTGTATAGATAAAAAATTGCCTATACAATAACTTTTTCAAAACAAATGCCTACTACTATTTAAATTTTATGTAAAAGTTAAGTTTCGGAATTGTTAAAAATTTGTAAATTGAATTGTGGGATTGTAAATTTTGTGCTATTTTCATATAAGGGCAAATACAGTAAATTGTTTACTGTGAGGCATTTTTGAAATTAATATCAGTACACTAAAATTATACTGACGATTGATAATAACAAATTTGTATCATTAGTTTGTAAATTCACTTGTCTTAATTTGAAACAAATTATAACTGAATGTGATTGGTGACAATCGCTTAAATGGAGGATTTTAAATGTTTAGTAAGAAAAAAGATAAGTTTATGGTTCAATTAGAAGAGATGGTTTTCAATCTGGATCGTGCTGCTATTGAATTCGGTAAAATGGATTTCAATACACATTTAGATTTAAAAGCATACTCAGACAACATTAAAACTTATGAGTCACATGGTGACGAATTAGTACATCAAGTAATTACTGATTTAAATCAAACATTTATCACACCAATTGAACGTGAAGATATTTTATCATTATGTGATGCAATTGATGATGTTTTAGATGCAATTGAAGAAACGGCAGCTATGTTTGAAATGTATTCAATCGAATACACAGATGAATATATGGCTGAGTTTGTTGATAACATTCAAAAAGCAGTTGCAGAAATGAAACTTGCTGTCGGCTTATTAGTCGATAAAAAATTATCACATATGCGTATTCATTCAATTAATATTAAAGAATTTGAAACAAACTGTGATGGTATTTTAAGACAGTCAATTAAACATATTTTCAATAGCGAAACAGATCCAATCACTTTAATTAAAATAAAAGATATTTATGAAAGCATGGAAGAAATCGCTGATAAATGTCAAATCGTAGCAAATAATTTTGAAACTATTATTATGAAAAATAGCTAAGGGGAGTATATATTTATGTCATATATAATCATCGTCACTATAGCTGTAGTTATTTTCTCGCTGATATTTGACTTTATCAATGGATTCCATGATACAGCCAATGCAGTAGCTACTGCTGTATCTACTAGAGCGTTAACGCCTAAAACGGCAATTTTAATGGCAGCAGTGATGAACTTTATAGGTGCTTTAACATTTACGGGCGTTGCAGGCACCATTACTAAAGACATTGTCGATCCATTTAAATTGGAAAATGGATTAGTTGTTGTGTTAGCTGCAATACTTGCGGCTATTATTTGGAATTTAGCTACTTGGTTTTACGGAATTCCAAGTTCGTCTTCACATGCACTTATAGGTTCAATTGCGGGTGCAGCAATCGCATCTGAAGGCTCATTTGGAGTGTTACATTACCAAGGTTTCACAAAAATTATTATTGTATTAATCGTTTCACCGATAATCGCATTTTGTGTTGGTTTCTTGATGTATTCAATTTTTAAAGTTATCTTTAAAAATGCAAATTTAACAAGAGCGAATCGTAACTTTAGATTTTTCCAAATTTTCACAGCAGCGTTACAATCATTCTCTCACGGTACGAATGATGCGCAAAAGTCAATGGGTATTATTACGTTGGCATTAATTGTTGCTAATGTACAGAATGATGGCAGCGTTGAACCACAGTTATGGGTAAAATTTGCCTGTGCGACAGCAATGGGGCTTGGTACTGCAATTGGTGGCTGGAAAATTATCAAAACTGTAGGTGGTAATATTATGAAAATACGTCCAGCAAATGGTGCTGCGGCCGATTTATCATCTGCATTAACAATTTTTGTTGCATCATCGCTACATTTCCCATTATCAACAACTCACGTTGTGTCATCATCAATCTTAGGTGTTGGTGCTTCTAACCGAGCTAAAGGTGTAAAATGGAGCACTGCGCAACGAATGATCATTACATGGGTGATTACATTACCTATTTCAGCATTGTTAGCAGGTTTACTATTCTATATACTTAACTTATTTTTCTAATTGAAAATAAAACTAAACTGAACTTCAGTATCACAAACATATGGTGGTATTGAAGTTCAGTTTTTTATGTAAGTAGATAACATATTTTATAGAGTTTACGTAGAATGACCAAGACAAAGCATTTTAATTAGGGGTCTAAGTTATAAATTTATTCCATGGAACATAAACAGTTAGGTCATTAAAATATAAGTAAGCGTAAAATAATGATTTAATAGTTTATATTCTTCAATGAAGGAATAATTAAATAGTTATCAACTTGTTTAATTAACCTAAATTGTATTGGACTTTATTTAATATAAATTTGTATATGTAGAAGAAAAAGCGTAAAATACTGGTATAACAAATTAAATCATTATATAGTCAACTTAGTTGCATTATTTTGATTTTTAATATATTATGCATTTAATTTAATCAAATAGGTAGGTTGTTAATTTTTACCTAACTACCATTCATACAAAATATAAATATGTATGATAGGGAAGGGTGAGATAATTTTTTGTACCAAAATGAAAATTTTTTTCAAAAATAAAAAACTAGCAATCTCACATGATGTGAATTGCTAGTATATATCAGTACAATTTATTTAATTAATGGATGAATGCATAGCTAGAAACTTCTGAAGCTGGAATTGTACGGTAGTTCATATTGTATGGACCATATGTGTAATTCATTTCAGAAATCAAGATACTACCATCACCATTGACACGTTCAACATAAGCAACATGACCATATGGGCCAGGTGTGCTTTGCATAATTGAACCAACTGATGGTGTGTTGTTTACTTGGTAACCATCATTAGCTGCGTTACCAGCCCAATACTTAGCGTCTGACCAATATGTGCTAATTGGACTACCAGCTTGAGCACGACGGTCAAATACGTACCATGTACATTGACCAGCAGTGTATAAATTTTGGTGATTAAAAGATGATGCATTGCCATTGCTACCTGTTGTAGCTGTTGGTGTTGTACCACCTGATCCACCATTAGGAATTTGTAATGTTTGGTTAGGCATAATTAAATAACCACGTAAGTTATTGGCTGCCATTAATTGATCAACTGAAACACCATATCTGCTAGCAATGATATTTAATGATTCACCAGCTTGTACAGTATGAGATGATGCTGAACCAGCTTGTGGAGAAGTGTTTGACGAATTTTGTGCATCACTTCCACCTACTGAGATAACTTGACCAGGGAATACCAAGTTGTTATCTAATTGGTTATTTTGTTTAATACTCTCTACTGAAGTGTTGTATTTTTGAGCAATACTCCATAATGATTCACCAGATTGTACTGTATGTTGTGTAGAAGCTTGTGCATCATGATGCGTTAAAAATGCAGCTGCACCAGATGTTGCTGTTATTGCAAATGCTAATTTTTTCAAAGGGACTCCTCCTTAAAATTAAGTTTTACTACTTTTAAAAATTATTAAGACAATTTATATAGTAAATTAAGTTTTCGTTTTATATTACGATTTCCATATTATCAAAAATAAGTAGCTTTGTGTGGTTTGTTATTATCTTGTAATATTATTAACATTTTAGGATAGCGGTTCATATTTTTATAAATGCTGATTTGATAGTGTATAAAAGCGTTTTAGTGATTTTAACTAATTATAAAAAATTATATTTTGTAACATTGTAAAATGTAAAATTACTATACTTATTAAAGGTTATTTCTTTTGATGAAGCAAAATTTACTGTAAAATTTGACGCATAAAACGACGGTAGAAGGAGGAATTATTTTGTCGCAAAATACAAATCATTCATATTATCATCAAAACCAGCATGCTCAATCAATAAGTAAAGTGTGGCTTTATTTTATGTATTATTGGATTATATTTGGCATAGGATGCTATCTAGGTCAGTTTTTACCATTAAGTTGGCGACAACCCTTGTCATTTGGATTACTGATTATTATTTTAGCAACACTTGTTTTTGAAAGAGCGAGACGGTTCGGTTTAATTATTTCACATATTTACGCTGTAGTGATCGGCTTATTGTCATACGCAACGTTTACCACGTATTTACAAAATTTAGGACCAGATATTTTCTATAAAAATATCGCATTAGCAATTTTTGCATTTATAGCATTTGGTATTATTGGTTATTTCTTCGTTGGAGATGCATCGAGTATAGGCAAATATTTATTCGTTACATTAATAACATTAATTATTGCGAGTCTAATTGGTATTTTTCTTCAAAATCCTATTTTTTACACTATTATTACCGTCGTTAGTTTGTTGTTATTTCTACTTTATACTTTGTATGATTTTAATCGTTTAAAAAGAGGTGACTATTCACCAAGAGAAATGGGATTTAATCTATTTATTAATTTGTTGAATATTATTAAGGATATACTTTATCTTGCTAATATGTTCAGAAGATAAACAGTTAAATTAATAAAGAAATTTGTATAAAGTTTTGGAATAATCAATAATGAATATCAACCTTAAACTGGAGCGATTGTCATAAGTTAGAAACTTAGACTGAGATTTTACTGATAAAGCAATAAAAATATATTACCTTAATTGTAAAGATATTATTAATCATTGAAATGATTAACTGCTATAGTTCTAAAGTAAACAAATCTTAGAAGATAAACTTTAAACAGGTGTACTTGCCTTTCTAATTACACTTTTATTAGAAAAGTAAAGTATAGCTACGTATTAATTTTAAAATCGAAACATTAATAGGAAGAAGTATAGATAATATAAACAATTTAATGTTAGTTTGAGCTCATCTCAAAAGTAGAATGTGATTTAAATAAGTGTTTATTTTTAAATTGAAAATGAATATATAACTAACAAAAGATAATAGTAATACGTTGTAGATGTGGTCATTTAAAATTATTTTGAAAATACTAAAAAGTAGTGTGTTTTCAATTGGATAGTTTAATTAAACTGACTACATCTATTTTTGTAATATTTAAATGATTTATATATAAGTTTAAAAATTAACCATTATATAGTTTTATTTATTTTTGATTTGGTATTCGTATTGTGTTAAATTTACGTTTAATTAAATAAGTTAAATATTATAGGGAATGATAAAAGTGGTACTTAAATATAGAAAGAGGTAAAGTTATGGCAAAATCATGCTTGCATATACTTACTAATAATGAATATGCGACAACGCGTTGCCAAGATGGCATAGTCTTATTTTGGCCAATTGACGGGGAAATCGAACTACAAAAATTTCGTAAAAGTAAAATAATTGAAGATGATATATATATTATTAATCATCTGGATGTATTTAGTATTAAGAATAATAAAAAAACGATCATGTTGTATTTGAGTAGCGATTGGTTTGCGGAATTAGGCTTTACTTTCTTTAATTACCACTATACAGCAAAGTTGATTAAATCATCCTATAATTTGAAATGTCTACTATTAAAATTGACATATCGATACCTTGATAATCAGCCTCTTAATGACGCTGATATTAGAAAATTACAGGATATTATTAAAATCATTGCAAAAGAAGCAAGTATGGATAAAAAGATTGCACAAAATCAATATCGATATGCTTATTATGGTGATTTGCGTGATGAGCTCGAATATATTTATCAAAATGTAAATCAACGATTGACATTAAAAAGTGTCGCTGATAAATTATTTGTCTCAAAGTCAAATTTGTCATCACAATTCCACTTACTTATGGGCATGGGTTTTAAAAAATATATTGATACTTTGAAAATTGGTAAATCGATTGAAATTCTACTTACTACTGATAGTACTATTAGCAACATAAGTGAACATTTAGGTTTTAGTAGTAGCTCCACTTACTCTAAAATGTTTAAAAGTTATATGGATATAACACCGAATGAATATCGTAATTTATCAAAATATAATAAATGTTTAATGCTAAAGCCAGAACCACTAGTAGGCAAAATGGTGCAAGAAGTAAAAGAAATCATATTGAATTATATTGAACATTATAAAAACCACCTAACTGATGTTATACATATTGATGAAGACAAATTTGAAACACCTAAATTGTTTCAAACGGTTATTCAAATAAATACTTATACAGAAATGAAATTAGTTTTCTTAGAAGGAATCTTTAAAACCTTATTGAATAAGAACAGTCAAGTTGTCTTTTTCATCATGCCATCGATTCTAAAAAGTAAAAATACCATGTCCGAAGAAGAAAAATTCACAATCATTAAAACAATAATTGAAAGTGATCTAAAGATAGCATTTAATATAAATGATATTGAAACAACTTATTTTGTTGAAGAAGCTTTTATGAGTGTTTTCAGACAAATATCTCCAAACGAATTAAGTAATCATAATAATTACGAAGTGCATTTTGTTTTTGATTTATCATTGATGGAAATTAGAACAATTTATCGAATGATATTAAAATTACATAACATCATGTTGAATGTGAAATTAGGATTGAACATTACCTGTTTATTTGAAAAACCTTCAGTTTTTAAATCACTAGTATCACAAATAAAGCGACTTAAATTCGATTCGTTAATAATAGATAATGCAAATTTAAGTAGCCCTTATTTGATGGGGGAAAGTGATGAGTTACTATTGAAAAATATTTTGCATTTTAAAAATTTAAAACAAGTAATTAATGAATTGGATATTGAACAAGAAAAGCTTATTTTTCTAAATGTTGAAAATCATAAACTGCTTAATAATAAAGAACGAGATTTAAGTAATAGTGCTCCATTAATTTATAAGACATTAAGTGCGCTGTATCACAACTTTGATGGCTTTGGATTAAACATTTTTGATAATCATCATACATTTAATGCGATGCATCTATATGATAAAAATGGATTTAAAACAACACTAGGTCTTATATTGGAAAAATTTATCGAATATGTCTCGAAACCAAAATACGAAAACAGTTATTATTCTATTTTTGATATAGAGAATTATTATTGTCTTGTTATTTATGATTGGCGAGTGATAGAGAGCGAGACAATTATGAGTAATTTTGAGGATAGTCAAGTTTATATAAATTTTAAAAACAATGTTTTAAACGATAAATATCTAATTGTAATAGAAACATTGGACGAAAATAGTGGCAACATTAATCATTTGATTTCTAAAGAATTAAGAGATAAATATGAATGGAACCCTAGTTTACTATCTAAAATTGACAACTACCTTAAACCAGCAATAGAGATTAAAGAGCATAATTTTAGTGATAATTCCTTGAATATTAACGTTACTTTTAATGCGTTATACATAATTAAAATAGGAAAAAAATAACACCTTGATATGTATTGCAAAATTTAATTTGCATTTGTTGGTAATTTTGACAACGTATTAAAAACAAATGAGAAAGACAATGGCAAAAAAATTTAAGATAATAATGACAGAAGCATTGTCTTTATATATTTGGGGGTGCAACATTTTGAATACTGAGAAATTAGAAACATTGCTTGGCTTCTATAAACAATATAAAGCATTATCTGAATATATTGATAAAAAATATAAGTTGTCGCTAAATGATTTAGCAGTCTTAGATTTAACGATGAAGCATTGCAAAGATGAAAAAGTACTTATGCAATCATTTTTAAAAACTGCAATGGATGAGCTAGATTTAAGTAGGACAAAATTATTAGTTTCTATAAGAAGACTAATTGAAAAAGAAAGACTTAGTAAAGTTAGATCATCTAAAGATGAGCGTAAAATTTATATTTATTTAAATAATGATGATATATCTAAATTTAATGCTTTATTTGAAGATGTAGAACAATTTTTAAATATTTAATTGAAATTGAGTGTCGAAAGCATAGAATTTGCTTATCGGCACATTTTTAATTTATACATATTTTAAAACTAAGTAACAGTTTGAAGGAATCGTAGTTCAATAATGTTAATTGTGAAAATGTATATAAACATAAAAAAATCATGTATAATATATGTTGTTAATTAAACAGTTCGAAAGCGAGATGACATTATGGGACGTAAATGGAATAACATTAAAGAAAAAAAGGCCCAAAAAGATAAAAACACAAGTAGAATATATGCGAAATTTGGTAAGGAGATTTATGTTGCAGCAAAATCTGGTGAACCCAATCCAGAATCTAACCAAGCTTTAAGGTTGGTGCTTGAACGCGCTAAGACATATTCAGTGCCGAATCATATTATTGAAAAAGCAATAGATAAAGCTAAGGGTGCTGGAGACGAAAACTTTGATCACCTAAGATATGAAGGATTTGGCCCAAGCGGATCAATGCTAATTGTTGATGCGTTAACAAATAATGTAAATCGTACTGCCTCTGATGTGCGAGCTGCTTTTGGTAAAAATGGCGGTAATATGGGTGTATCTGGATCAGTTGCTTATATGTTTGATCATGTGGCAACATTTGGTATTGAAGGAAAGTCTGTTGACGAAATACTTGAAACATTAATGGAACAAGATGTAGATGTAAATGATGTGATTGACGATAATGGATTGACAATAGTCTATGCTGAACCAGATCAATTTGCAGTCGTTCAAGATGCGCTTCGTGCAGCAGGTGTTGAAGAATTTAAAGTTGCTGAATTTGAAATGTTACCTCAAACAGATATTGAACTTTCTGAAGCGGACCAAGTAACATTTGAAAAATTAATCGATGCATTAGAAGATTTAGAAGATGTACAAAACGTATTCCATAATGTGGATTTGAAATAATGAAATCAGCAGAACAATGGATTGATGAATTGCAACTTGAATCACATCCTGAAGGTGGTTTCTATAGAGAGACAATTCGAGAAGTATTGAAAGATGGACGCAGAGCGCCGTTTAGTAGTATTTATTTTTTACTTACAGATGACAATATTTCGCATTTTCATCGAATTGATGCTGATGAAGTATGGTACTATCATGCTGGCGATTCTCTAACAATTCATATGATAAATCCGGATGGGGAATATACGACTGCAACATTGGGTACTGATATCCAAAATGGAGATGTATTGCAATATGTAGTGCCTAAAGGAACAATTTTTGCTTCTTCAATCGAATTTTCAAATACTTATAGTTTAGTAGGTTGTATGTGTCAACCGGCATTTGAGTTTAAGCAGTTTGAATTGTTTAAGCAATCTGAATTAATTACACAATATCCGCATCTTAAATCAGTGATTGAAAAATATGCTTTAAAATAAAAATGATCAATGAAGTGGTTTGAAGGTTGTTAATAAACCTTTGAGTCACTTCATTTTTGTATGTATTCTTGATTGAATCAGAATAGAATTGATGCTACAGCTGTTTTTAATGAAAATAGCATTAAATGATTTTGAAAACGATAAGAGTGTGTTATTTATATTTTTGAAAAATCACTTTTATGAAGAAATGTGTGTACTATCTAATTAATATTGTCTATTTTAAGTAAATTGAAGCGAGTTGTAGTAAAATAATAGTCAAGTCCAGACTCCTGTGTAAAATGCTATACAATGTTTTTACCATTTCTACTTATCAAAATTGATGTATTTTCTTGAAGAATAAATCCATTCATCATGTAGGTCCATAAGAACGGCTCCAA
>NZ_JACYVY010000035.1:0-16782 GCF_017151825.1 Staphylococcus sp. EG-SA-18 | reverse complement strand
TACTATATCTGCTTTAGTATGTCAACAAATATTTTAAATTTTCTTACAATTAACTTTGAAGAGATAATCTGTTTCAAAGATAAGAAATTTAAGTTGAAATTTGTTACAATATAAAGGTTAAATATAAAGTTAGATACGATTGAACAATGGATAATCATTTTTATGAATGAAAAGCATAATATAGGAGAATCAACATTGATAAAGATAAATAATTTAGATGAAATGAATCAATTTGCTATATTTTTAGTTGAGCAATTGAAAAGTGGTGATTTGATTTTACTTAACGGAGATTTAGGAGCAGGTAAAACAACGTTAACGCAATTTATAGGAAAAGCTCTTGGTGTAAGACGTACGATTAATTCCCCGACATTTAACATCATTAAATCATATAGGGGTAAAAATTTAAAATTGCATCATATGGATTGTTATCGCTTAGAAGATTCTGATGAAGATTTAGGATTTGATGAATTTTTCGAAGATCAGGCAATTACTGTTATTGAATGGAGTCAATTTATAAAAGATTTACTTCCAGCGACGCATTTATCTATTAATATTTCAACAATATCTGAAAATACAAGACAAATTGAGTTGTTCGCGCAAGGAGAACATTATGAACAAATTAAGGAGGCAATTATTCATGAATTCGCTGCTCATTGATACATCGAATCAACCATTATCAGTAGCATTGATGCAAAACGATGAAGTTTTAGCTGAAATAACTACGGATTCTAAACAAAATCATTCAGTGCAATTAATGCCTGCGATTAGTCAGCTATTTGAGCAGAGCAAAATAGCTAAACAGCAATTAGATGCGATTATTGTTGCTGAAGGTCCTGGTTCATATACTGGCTTACGTATCGGTGTTACTGTTGCTAAAATATTAGCGTATGCGTTAGATGTTAAATTATATGGTGTTTCATCATTAAAGGCATTGGCAGCAACAATCGACCATACTGATAAATTATTGGTTCCTGTGTTTGATGCAAGACGACAAGCAGTTTATACAGGCATATTCCAGTGGCAAAATGGTCAATTAGTGACTATTTTAGAAGATCAATATATGTCGATAGAGGCATTGCGAGCTTTTTTAGAAGATTTAAACCAACCATTTATTTATATTGGGAAAGATACTATAAAATTACAAGATGAATTACAAGGTGAAGTGATTGCGCAGCTACCAAATGCATCAGTCATGTATCAATTGATAGATAAACCTTCAGACGTACATACATTTACTCCTAAATACCATAAATTAGCTGAGGCGGAACGAAATTGGATCAACAGTCAAAAGAACAATTAAACATTAGAGAGATGACTAAAGAAGATGTGCCACAAGTCTTTGATATTGAGCGTCGGAGTTTCAATGACAGTTCTTGGACAATTGACGCATTTTATCATGAAATAGAGCAAAATAACTTTGCGAAATATTTTGTCTTAGAATTTGAACAACAAATTATTGGTTATTTAGGTTTATGGATTGTTATCGATCAAGCTCAAATTACAACAGTTGCAATCGATGATAATTATAGAGGCTATGGTTTAGGTCAAATGCTTTTAAAATACGGAATAAACTATGCAAGTCACACTTGTGATGTGATGAGTTTAGAAGTAAGAGTTAATAATAAAGTGGCACAACATGTATATGAAAATTTAGGATTTCAATATGGTGGTAAACGTAAAAATTATTATGGTGAAGGTGAGGACGCAATGGTTATGTGGGTGAATTTAAATGACTAAAGATATATTAATACTAGCTGTTGAAACAAGTTGTGATGAAACAAGCGTTAGTTTTATAAAAAATGGCAGAGATATTTTATCAAATACAGTTTTAAGTCAGATTGAAAGTCATAAACGATTTGGCGGTGTCGTTCCCGAAGTGGCAAGTAGACATCACGTTGAAGGTATAACAACAACAATAAACGAGGCTCTAGTGGATGCCGATGTATCAATAGAAGATATTGATGCCATAGCGGTTACAGAAGGCCCTGGACTAATTGGTGCGTTACTAATAGGTGTTAATGCAGCCAAAGCATTGGCATTTGCTTACGATAAGCCACTTATTCCTGTTCATCATATTGCAGGACATATATATGCTAATCACATAGAAGAGCCATTAACATTCCCGCTAATTGCACTTATTGTTTCAGGTGGACATACTGAATTAGTTTATATGAAGGATCATTTATCATTTGAAGTCATTGGTGAAACACGAGATGACGCAGTAGGTGAGGCTTATGATAAAGTGGCACGAACAATTGGTTTAAATTATCCAGGTGGTCCACAAGTTGATCGGTTGGCTGCTGAAGGTGAAGATACTTATTCATTCCCTCGTGTTTGGTTGGATAAAGATAGTTATGATTTTAGTTTTAGTGGGTTGAAAAGTGCCGTAATCAATCAACTTCACAATCAACGACAAAAAAATATTCCAATCATTGAAGCTAACGTAGCAACGAGCTTTCAAAATAGTGTTGTAGAGGTGCTTACGTTTAAAGCTATTCAAGCTTGTAAAGAATATGGTGTTCAGCGATTAATTGTTGCTGGTGGCGTGGCGAGTAATAAAGGATTACGTCAATCTTTAGCGGATCAATGCAAAGTCAATGACATTCAATTAACTATCCCAAGTCCTAAATTATGCACAGATAATGCTGCAATGATAGGCGTTGCCGGCCACTATTTGTATCAGCAAGGTCGATTTGCTGATTTAGCATTAAATGGGCACAGCAATATAGATTTAGAAGAGTATTCTGCAGAATAAAATAAACGTCAGTTATTAACATGATTACGATGAACATTATTGAAACTGTTCATAGTCTTCTGTCATGTGATAGCTGACGTTTTTATATTTAAAGTTAAATGCTAAATTTTCGGGACATTATCTTTTGCTCGTTCATATATTTTTGCTGGAAATGAAGTGATTTTTAATAATTCGATGGCATTACGTGTATTTGCTTTGCCAGGCTTAATTTTGTAATCAAAATGTATGTTATTATTTTCTATTACCTCATTGAAATGATAATTTTCATAACGTTGTTTTAAGAGTTCAGCCAACTCAATATCATGTGTTGCTGCAATAACTCTAAAGTTAGATTTTTCATGTAAAAATGATAGTACTGATTCTGAAGCGGCAATTCGTTCAGTTGTGTTGGTACCTTTAAAAATTTCATCTATAAAGCAGTATATTTTTTGATTATCTGGAATTTCAACAATACGCTTAATAGATTTTAATTCAGCCATAAAATAACTATCGCCTGATAACACATCATCGGCATTTGCCATTGACGTGAACACAATTCCAGGTTGATATACAAATTTGCTTGCGGTAACTGTTTGTATAGCCGATGCAAGAATAATGTTTATTGCTATGGATTTCATAAATGTTGATTTACCCGAAGCATTAGACCCAGTTAACAGTATATTTTGTGATAGTGAGAAATCATTGGCTACTGCATCTGCTATGAGTGGATGTGTTAACTCAGAGAATACTATGCCATCATTTGAATCATCAATTTGTGGTTCAGTATAACATTCTAGCGTTCTACGATACATTGCTAATGCATAATGATTATCTAATTCAGCTATGTAATCGAAACAATTTTTAAGCTCATTCATATGTGTTGTATAGCTTTTTTGAATTGAATGAAATAAAACATAATCAAGCATGAAAATAAGTTTAACTAGTTTAATTACCATAGCTCCGATATCTTCATCATTAACTTCAGCTAAAACACTCGTTAAATGACGTGCTGTTCTAAATTGCTTAAAATTGACTTCAGGTTGTGGAGCATGTTTAATTTTTGAGATAGTATAGCCTTGTTTTAAAACATTGGATGCATAAAAGATAGATTTTAAGTCATCCTCATATGTACGCTTTAAAGTTGCTGATAAAATGATATTAAATAGGCAACTCATAAGAAATAATAAAATACCAACTTGTGAATTAATAAATATAACTGCAAATGAGATAACTGGTAAAAACGGGCATAGAAACAATATATTTTGACGTTTTACAGGTGTGATTTGGTCTGGAAATGTTGGATAAACAGTTTTACCAATCAAAGCTAAATGATATGTTACGTTTTTTCTAAATTCAGCATTATCATTAAATAAACTAAGTAATGATTTGTTCGTAATTGAAAGCATTCCACGTAAACAGGCATATAGTTTCATTTCACCAATAGCTGTTAAATTATAATTCATCTTATGAAAGATTGCATTCATATTTAAGTCGGACCAAGTTTTATCATCAACTAATGAATGTGATTCAAATTTTTCCTTGTAGAGCTTATACTCATAGTCGAAATGTGAGTTCGGTCTGATAAAAGCTTCTAATGGAGAAATCGTTTGCCATAATGTTTCCATAGATTTTAATAGACGTTGACGACTCATGTATCGTCCAACAATTCCTATTACAGATGTAAGTGGAATAATTGCTATAACAAATATTAAAAATGTTTGATTTGTGCTCATAAGTATCTCCTTATTTATTTTTAATAATAATAAAAATATACTTCAATATTATTATTATTTCATAAAGAAAATGTCTTAACAATGAATTTTGATAAAAACAATGTCAATAGAGAACATGTGTACTTATCAACAAAGAGTGAATAACTTGTGGATAAAAGGTGTTGATAACGTCATTTATTGTGGATATCAGGTGGGAAAACAGAAAATAAATGATTGATTAGTGTTAATTTACTTGTGGATAACTAGGATAACTCTGTGGATAGCTATAATATCAGCGTTTTTATTGTGAATAAAAAAATTTAAAATTTGTAAAAAAATAACTCTAACTATAGCGATTTTACAGTTAGAGTTATGTATATTTTTATAGTTTTTGTTGTAATTCTTCCCATTTAGACATAGCGTGTTCTAATTTTTGTTCGCTATCTTGTTTTTGGATAGCTAATTCGTTTGCTTTTTGTGGATTGTTATAAACTTCTGGTTGGGTTAATTGCTCGTCTATTTGTAAGATAGTAGTCTCTAAAGTTTCTATTTCATTTTCACACTCGGATATTTGTCGTTCAAGTTTGCGTTGTTCACGTCTTTGTTCTTTTTGGTTATGATACGACGATTGTTCCATAGACTTTTCATGTGCTTGTACGTTAACTGACTGTTCTTCTTGGTGCGCTTTCAACGCTTCCGCTTCCTCAACTTTTTCAATGTAATATTGATAATCTCCTAAATACATCTTTCCGCCATCAATTGTTAAATCAAATACCTTGTTTGCTAATTGGTTAATAAAGTAACGATCATGGGAAACAAATAGTATTGTTCCTTCAAAATGTTGGAGTGCTTGCTCTAACATTTCTTTTGAATCTATATCGAGGTGGTTGGTAGGTTCATCTAAAATAAGTACATTGTCACGTTGCAACATAAGTAGTGCTAGTTGTAAACGTGCTTTTTCACCACCAGATAAATCATTAATTATCTTTTTAACATCGTCTTGTACAAATAAGAAACGACCAAGAACTGCACGAATATCTTTTTCATTCATTAACGGATATTGATCCCACACATAATCTAAAATCGTTTTACTAGATTTAAATTCTGCTTGTTTTTGATCATAATAACCAATTTGTAAATTTGCGCCGAAAGTAATATCGCCATTAAGCGCTTTTTGTTGATTAGCAATAGTTTTAATTAAGGTCGATTTTCCAATACCATTTGGCCCAATGATTGCTATATGATCGCCTTTAGAGACCTCTATACTGATAGGTTTGGTAATTGCAGTTTGATAACCGATTTCTAAATTTTTTACATGCATGACGTCATTACCTGTATTCCGGTCAAAGCCAAATTGAATATTTGCACTTTTGGCATCTAACATTGGTTTATCAATGCGTTCCATTTTTTCTAAAATCTTACGTCTACTTTTTGCCATTCCACTTGTTGAAGCACGGGTAATATTTTTCTCAACAAAAGTTTCTAATCGTTTTATTTCTGCTTGTTGACTTTCATATTCTTGCATTCGTTTTTGATAATATAAATCCCGTTGCTGTATAAATTCCTCGTAATTACCAACATAGCGTTTGACATCACCTAAAGCCACATCATAAATTTGAGTAACTATTTTATCTAAAAAGTAACGATCATGGCTGATGATGACGATTGCACCTTTAAAATAACGTAGATAATCTTCAAGCCACTTTGTCGTTTCTAAATCTAAGTGGTTAGTAGGTTCATCTAAAAGTAATAAATCAGGTTCGTTTAATAGCATTTGAGCTAAAGATAAACGTGTTTTTTGGCCACCGCTAAAATCATTGATAGGTTTATTGAAATCTTCTTCACTAAAATTTAACCCGTGAAGTACTGTTTTAATTTTACTTTCATATTGATACCCTTCTAATTGTTCAAATTGATTCGATAAAGATTCATAACGGGACATATGTGTTTTATATGTATCACTATCGTAATCATTTGCATGTTTTGATAACCAATCTGTTTCTTCTTTGATTAAGCTTTCCATTCGTTTAATATGTTCAAATGGTTTTGACATTTCTTCAAAAACTGTTGCATTAGAATTTAAAGTCATTTGTTGAGTTAAATAACCTAGTTTTAAGTTTTTAATTTTTGACACATTTCCAGAATCATAGTTTTCTACGCCAGTTATAATTTTCATCAATGTTGATTTACCGGCGCCATTTCTTCCTACGATACCAATTCGTTCACCAGTTTTTACTTCAAAATCAACATCAGTAAATATATCTTCACCATCGAACGATTTTGATATATGATTGAGTTGTAAAAGTATCATTCGATCTTCACCTTTCGTCTTTCTCAAATTTTATTAACTTATGAAAAAAGTCGTAATTATTACATTAATAACCATTTTACAGTATAAAACGCCGTCTTGAAACTAAGATATTTATTTTTAAAATTCAATAATGTATAATATTTAGGTATTCATTGTAATCAATTATTTGTTTTTTAATAATCTAACAATTACGCTCTAACTCGTTTGAATACATAGATATAATTCATTCAAACACGAAGGAGGAAATAGCGAATGAGTGACCAAGTTAAAATTCCTCGAGCAACTTTAAAACGTTTGCCGTTATATTATAGATTTGTCAGTTCATTAAAATCTAAAGGTATAGATCGTGTAAATTCAAAAGCGATTAGCGATGCGTTACAAATTGACTCGGCAACAATTCGTCGTGACTTTTCATATTTTGGCGAATTAGGTAAAAAAGGGTACGGATATAATATAGATAGTTTATTGGATTTCTTTAAATCTGAACTAAGCGAGAGTGACATGATCAAAATCGCAATTGTCGGAGTTGGGAACCTAGGGAAAGCTTTGCTCACATATAACTTTTCAATACATGACGATATGACGATTACAGAAGCGTTTGACGTAAAAGAAGATGTTATTGGCCAGAAAATAGGGAACGTTATTGTTAAAGATAACGATGAATTAATAACAACATTGAAGAAGGAAGAAATAGATGTTGTGATTCTAACTACACCAGAAAGAGTTGCACAGAAAGTTGCAGATGAACTCGTCCAAGCTGGTGTGAAAGGTATTTTAAACTTCACTCCTGGTAGAATTAATACGCCTTCAGATGTGCAAGTACATCAAATTGACTTAGGTATAGAATTACAGTCATTATTATTCTTTATGAAAAATTACAGTGAATAAATGTGATGTTAGCTTTGAATGATTAACCTTGTTATATCTTTAATTAATTATAGAACAGTCTGGGACTAAGTATGTCTCAGGCTTTTTCTGTTATGTTTGAAAATGAAAGGAAAAACTGTTGTGCTGATAAATATAGTATAGGTTAATAAATTAACACGTAGAGATATAACGATGAATCGTAATTAATCGCCTTCCTTATATGAATATAATATAAATATCAAAAATATTGTGTATAAGGTTGAAAACAAGAAAATCATCACCTATAATACATACTAAACTTATCGGAAATGAGAGGGTAGGATTATGTGGATGATTTTTAGTGGCTTAATTGTCGGGGGACTCTTAGGTTTTGTCATGCAAAGAACAAGATTTTGTTTAACAGGTGGCTTTCGAGATATGTATGTGCAAAAGAATAATAAGATGTTCTATGCATTATTAATCGCTATTACTATTCAAAGTATAGGATTATTGATTTTGACGGCAACAGATATTTTAAAAATTCCTGCACATAGTTTTCCAATATTGGGAACAATTATAGGTTCTTTTATTTTTGGAATTGGAATAGTATTGGCTGGAGGGTGTGCAACAGGTACTTGGTATCGCGCTGGTGAAGGGCTAATTGGTAGTTGGATTGCATTAGTATTATATGCTGTTACTGCAGCAATCACTAAAACAGGGATTTTAAAGCCAGTAATGGATAAAATTAATCAACCAACGAATGTAAATAGTGATATGTCTCAAACAACTGGCATTCCGTTTTGGGGATTAGTCGTTATATTAACTATAATCACCATTTTTCTAGTTGTAAGAACACTCAATAATAAGAAAGTTCGAGTTGCTGTTCCAAAACTAAAGCAACGTTATACAGGTATTAGATATTACCTTTTCGAAAAACGATACCATCCATTTATTGCAGCAATTGTAATTGGACTTATCGCACTCTTAGCTTGGCCAATGAGTGCATCAACTGGAAGAAATGACGGTTTAGGTATAACAACGCCATCAGCAAATTTAGTACACTTTTTGATTACAGGTGAAACTAAATTTATTGATTGGGGTGTCTTTTTAGTTCTAGGAATTTTCATTGGTTCATATATTGCAGCTAGAGGATCAAGAGAATTTAAATGGCGATTGCCAGATAAGATTACAATACGAAACAGTGCTATTGGTGGCATATGTATGGGATTTGGTGCGTCAGTTGCTGGTGGTTGTTCTATCGGTAACGGTTTGGTTGAAACAGCAACGATGACTTGGCAAGGATGGATTGCGCTAGCATCAATGATAGTTGGTGTATGGACAATGAGTCATTTTATCTTTGTTCGTCCAATGAAAAAAGTACAACAACAATCTGCAAAGGTTAAACAGCAAACGCAAATAGTATAGAAGATTATTATGCAAATGATGTTGATCAAATAAAAGTGATTGGAAAAGGAGAAATAATTATGATACACGAATTAGGTACAGTAGGAATGGTATGTCCATTTCCGTTAATTGAAGCGCAAAAGAAAATGGCAACATTGCAATCTGGAGATGAATTAAAAATTGATTTTGATTGCACGCAAGCGACGGAAGCTATTCCAAATTGGGCAGCAGAAAATGGATATCCTGTAACAAACTATGAACAAATTGATAATGCTTCATGGACAATTACAATTCAAAAAGTTTAACGTTATCATTTTAACAATAAAATAGATGTTAGATTCTATGGCTACTTCCGCTAATTTAAAAGTGAGTAAGTAGTCTTTTTTGTTTTAGTTCATGAAATCACTTTTATATAGTGTGGCACATTTTATCCCAAAAGATGTAATAAAACTTAACGCATTTTTGCTTTTTATAAATTGTCAGATTATTATGAAAACAAGGGAGTGGTAAGTATGAATCTTAACGATACGATATTTATGTTTTTGTGTACATTATTAGTTTGGCTAATGACACCAGGATTAAGTTTATTTTATGGTGGGTTAGTTCAATCTAAAAATGCGCTTAATACTGTCATGCAAAGTATGGCAGCAATTGTGCTTGTTACATTTGTATGGATAACAGTTGGTTTTACAATTAGTTTTGGGAATGGGAATTTATGGTTCGGAAATTGGGAATATACTTTTCTTAATCATGTAGGTTTTGCGACTCAAGAAGATATTAGCCCACATATTCCTTTCGCTTTGTTTATGTTATTTCAAATGATGTTTTGTACGATTGCAATTTCTATTTTATCTGGTTCAATCGCTGAGAAAATGAAGTTTATTCCTTATTTATTATTCGTAGTAATATGGACTGCTCTTGTATACAGTCCAGTAGCACATTGGGTTTGGGGCGGCGGTTGGATTAACAAACTCGGTGTATTAGATTTCGCTGGAGGTACGGTTGTTCATATTACATCAGGTGTTTCTGGTTTAGTATTAGCTATTATGATTGGAAAAGGAAACAAACATTCTGAATCAACACCACATAATCTTATCATTACGTTGATTGGCGGTATATTCGTGTGGATTGGTTGGTATGGATTTAATGTAGGTAGTGCTTTTACATTTGATAAAATTGCGATGCTTGCATTTACAAATACTGTCATTTCAGCCAGTGCAGGTTCTATAGGTTGGTTAATTTTAGAATATATTTTTAAAAAGACGACAAGTTTACTTGGACTTTTACTCGGTGCATTAGCAGGATTAGTTGTCATTACTCCTGCAGCAGGATATGTAACATATCTTAGTGCAACAATAATGGCTTTAATAGGAGGTATCTGTTGTTATATTGTCATTAATTACATCAAGGTAAAACTAAAATATCATGATGCATTAGATGCATTTGGTATCCACGGTGTTGGTGGTATTATTGGTGCTGCTTTAACAGCAGTTTTCCAAAGTAAAAAAGCAAATCCTGACATTGAAAATGGTTTTATTTATACTGGTGACATACATATTATACTTGTACAAATATTATGTGTAACAGCAGTTGTAATTTTTAGTATCGTCATGACGTTTATTATTGCGAAAGTAATTAAATTAATTACATCATTATCTGTTACGGAACAAGAAACGAATATAGGATTAGACAAGATTGTTCACGGTGAAGATGCTTACTTTGAAGGTGAGCTAAATAGATTCAATAAACATATTCGATATTAGAATATATTTACATAGAATATTCATTGTCCTGACATTTAACTAAAGGTTGATGTTGGGACATTTTGTTATACAAAAGTTTTATTTTGAAATCTTTTTATGAAAGAAGCAGAAATATTATTTAAAGCGGTTACACATATGCTAAAATAAGGCTAAGTGTCACAAATAATGATAGGTGAATAAGTATGAAAAATATATCTGATATTGCCAAATTGGCAGGCGTTTCAAAAAGTACAGTATCTAGATTTTTAAATAATGGATCTGTCAGTAAAAAAACAAGTGAAAAATTAACAAGAATTATAGCAGAACATGACTATCAACCGAATCAATTTGCTCAAAGTTTAAGAGCGAGACAAACACACCTTATTGGTGCCATTATACCTAGAATGAATTCATATGCAGTAGACGAAACAATCAAAGGATTGGCAAAACAATGCCAAAAATATGAATCACAATTAATTTTAAATTATACAGGTTTAAATATCGAAGCAGAAATACAAGCGCTTGAAACATTAGCACGCAGTAAAGTAGATGGTATTGTTTTAATGGCTACAGATATAACAGAGAGACATATTGAAGTCATTAATAAAATGAATGTACCAATCGTTATTGTTGGTCAACAACATGAACAACTTCATAGTATTGTGCATGATGATTATAAAGCAGGTCAAATTATAGGCGAATGGATTGGTCAACAGGGATATCAACAAGTTGAAGTGTTTAGCGTAAGTGAAAAAGATATTGCAGTTGGTATACATAGAAAACGTGGTTTACTTGACCAGTTAGCTAAATACCAAATTAAACCTAATATACATGAAACAAATTTTACTTATGTGGAAGCACAAAAAGATGTTGCAAATGCTTTGGAAAATGTGGAGCAAGTAGATGCGGTTGTTGGAGCAACTGATACGATTGCATTAGCTGCCTATAAATATTATTCTGATAAAAAAGATGTTATGAAACCACATCAAATATATGGTTTTGGTGGTGACCCAATGACACAATTAGTGTCTCCATCGATAAAAACAATTCATTATAATTATTTTGAAGCTGGCCAATGCGCGATGGAAGAGATACAACAGATGCTTAAAAAGCAAGATATGCCATATAGCGTCACAGTAGATGTTAATATTTAGACGCTGTATTTTTTAAAATAAATGTGGAACCGATACCATATAACTATAAATGGATAGGTTAAAAGTTAAAGAACGTAGGTAAAATTTGCTATAATAGAATATAAATTGTTAACAGCATAAATTATAAAAGGAGGACTGGGTAAATATTATGACCGAATGGACTAGAGAAGAACGTTATCAACGAATCGAGGACGTTGATACTGAGTATTTTAAAACATTAAAACAACAAGTTGATCAATCAAAATTTCGTCAACAATTTCATATACAACCAGAAACAGGCTTATTAAATGACCCCAACGGACTAATTTTTTATAAAGGGAAGTATTATGTTTCACATCAATGGTTCCCATTAGGCGCAGTACATGGCTTAAAGTATTGGTATAACTACACGAGTGATGACTTAATAAACTTTAAAGCTGAAGGGCCAATTTTAAATCCAGATACTAAATATGACAGCCATGGTGTATATAGCGGTAGCGCTTTTGAATATAACGGGCATTTATATTATATGTACACAGGAAATCATCGAGATAATCATTGGCAACGACATGCGAGTCAGATGATCGCACGATTGAAAGAAGACGGTTCAGTTGAAAAGTTTCCAAAGCCAGTAATTAGCCAACAACCAGAAGGATATACGAGTCATTTTAGAGATCCTAAAGTTTTTAAATATAGTGAGAAATATTATGCGATCATTGGCGCACAAAATAATGATCAGCAAGGTCGATTATTACTTTATAATACTGAAGATATAATTAATTGGCATTATTTAGGTGAAATAAATACAGAGTTGGATGATTTTGGATATATGTGGGAATGCCCAGATTACTTTAATGTAGATAATCAAGATGTCATACTTATTTGTCCACAAGGTATTGAACCAAAAGGCGATCAGTTCAAAAATATTTATCAAAGTGGTTATATACTTGGAAAGTTTGATATTGAAAAGTTAACATATGAACATGAAAATTTTGTCGAGCTTGATAATGGCTTTGATTTCTATGCACCTCAAACATTTTTAGATGAAAAAGGCCGACGAGTACTAATTGGATGGATGGGGTTACCGGAAATCGAATATCCTACTGATAATGAAGGATGGGCCCATTGCTTAACAATTCCTCGTGTATTAAATGTAGAAAATGGTCAACTTAAGCAGCGTCCATATCCAGCGTTGGAAAAATTACGTCACAATAAAGAGACAGCATTAGGCTACGCAAATAAATTTACTCGAAAATTACATCCGTATGAAGGTAAACAGTATGAATTAATCATAGATATTTTGGATAATGATGCTACCGAAGTGTACTTTGAATTACGTACATCTAAGACTTCTTCAACATTAATCGCTTATAACAAGCGTGAAAATAAAATAACATTAGATCGCAGCGACAGTGGTTTATTGCCGACAAATGTTGAAGGTACGACGCGTAGTACGATATTAGACACGCCATTAAAGCAATTACAAATTTTTGTTGATACATCTAGTATAGAAATTTTCTGTAATGATGGGGAACGTGTTTTGACATCTCGAATTTTCCCGACAGAAGACGCACTAGGTATTAAAACATCAACAGAATCAGGGCAAGTATATTTACAATTTACTAAATATGATTTAAAGGATGAACATAAATGAGACGTCTATTTTCAATAGGAGAAGCGTTAATTGATTTTATTCCAAATATTACAAATGCGAATTTAAAAGATGTTCAAACATTTACGAAGCAAATTGGTGGCGCGCCATGCAATGTAGCTTGTACAGTTCAAAAGTTAGGACAACAAGCGTATATGATTACACAATTAGGTAATGATGCATTTGGAGATAGCATTATTGAAACGATATCAAGTATTGGTGTAGATGTATCAAAAGTGTATCGCACGAATGAAGCAAACACTGCGTTAGCTTTTGTGAGTTTGACTGAAGCGGGCGAGCGAGATTTTTCTTTTTATCGTAAGCCCTCTGCTGATATGTTATTTGAACCAAGTTTTGTGAATGATATTGATGTGAATGAAAATGATGTAGTACATTTTTGTTCTGTTGATTTGGTCGATAGTCCGATGAGAGATGCACATTATCAATTGATTACCAAAACATTAAATGCAAATGGTACTGTCGTATTTGATCCTAATGTAAGATTGCCATTATGGGATAACGCTGAAGATTTAAGACAAACTATTCATACCTTTTTGCCATTGGCACATATTGTAAAAGTTTCAGATGAAGAATTAGAATTTATTACAGGTATTCATGATGAAAATGAAGCCATTCAATCATTATTTACAGGTAATGTCACTGTAGTCATTTATACGAAGGGAGCAGATGGTGCTGCCGTATATTTGAAGAATGGTATTAATCATTATCATAGTGGCTATAAGGTAAAACCTGTTGATACAACTGGGGCAGGGGATGCTTTTATTGGTGCAGTTATTAGCAGGATTTTAGCAACCGATGTGTTAAATTTAACTCAGTTATTTGAAAATGAAGGTGAGGAAATTTTAGCGTTTAGCAATCGCGTTGCTGCAATAGTGACAACGAAGTATGGTGCTATTAATAGTTTGCCAACATTACAAGAGGTTGAACAAGCATTTTAAATAATTCATTTATAAAACAGTGTAGGAAACAAGTTGAATCTTGTGCTACACTGTTTTTTAAAACAAAATAAGATTCACGGGGTAGGAAATTGTAGCATTTTATTTATGGAAACTGTCAATTTCAAATTTAGTATATTTTGTTAAAAATTGCGCCATAGGATTGTAGAGTGAAATAGAAATTGATAAATTATGTAGTAATAGGAATAGGTATACAAAGAAACGTTACATCATTTTTTAATTCACGCGTCATATTTAATTTTGTTATTAAACAATTAAAAAGCCAGCTATACAGTGCATTTGCTAGTTATCTTGTTAAAATCCAACAAGATTTACAATTGAATACGCCGTTAACTGACTTTATTATCTTATTATATTTTTTTAACGTTTCTCACCGATGCATAGCAGTGTTCTTTATTTTTAAAATAGACAATTCGCTCTTTCGAATCTATAGATTCAATATTATGGCGATTGACGACAAAGCTATTATGACATCTAAAGAAACGATCATCTAATTGACTCAGTTCTTTTAAATTACCATAAAATTCAATTTGACGGTTATCTAAATGGGCAATGAGTCTGTGAGATTTTGTTGATGATTCAAAAAACATAATATCATCATATTGAACATACACTGAATTACTGCCACGTTTTAATTCAATCGTTTCAACGCTATTATCTTTAGACAACAATTGTAAGCGTGTATGTGCAGTTTCTAAACAATCTATAATTCGAGTTCTTAATTCTGCTGGATCATCTTTAAAAATAAAATCCATCGCTGCAACTTTGTAGACAAATGTTAAATAGGTAAGTTCACTGTGACTCGTAACGAAAATAATGTTACCAACTGGGTCATGCTTACGAATTTCACTGCCTAATTTGATACCATTAATATCAGTTGAAAGTTGAATATCTAAAAAGTAACAGCCTATGTCATTCATATTTTTAGCTTGCTCAAGCACCTCATAAGGATTATCAGTTGCGAGGGCAATTTCCATAGGCTTTTCTTCTATCATTATATAATTTTTAATAATGGTAACCATGTTTTCTCTTTGTTTTGGATCGTCTTCGCAAATGAAAATTTTCATACATTCACATCCTTATGGCTAGTTGTTAATAATTTCAACTTTTTGAATAAAGAAACCATTTTCGATAATTGTATCTAATAAGACATTGTCTGCATTATCAGCAATTTCTTTTAAAGTTGATAGACCTAAACCACGACCTTCACCTTTAGTAGAAAAACTTTCTTGGAACAATTCATGAATACGTGGTATATCATCTGCACATTTATTCATAACAATAAACGTTACTGAATTTTCGCTTTCAATAAATGCAACTCGAATGATAGGATCATCAATTTCACTTGATGCCTCTATTGCGTTATCAAGAATAATACCAATACTGCGACTTAAATCGATCATATTCAAATTAATGCGAGTTACTTCATCTGGTATTTCTATACTAATCGGTATATTCATTTCTTGTGCACGTAAAATTTTAGCTGTTAGAAGACCTTTAATCTCACGTACTTTAAGATTCTCAATACCATTTAACTTAAGAGCATTCATTTGTAAATTATCTTTCATAGGTACAATATTTTTATTGAAATAGTCTCGAAGACCGGTCATGTCATCTTCACGAATGTATTCTGAAAGAGTCGTCAAGATATTGACATAATCATGACGGAACTTGCGCATTTCATTATTAATTGCTTCAATCTTTAATGTGTATTCATAATAGGTTTCAATTTCTTCTTGATTACGTTTATATTTCATTTCTTTAAGAGTAAATTGAGAATAAATAAAAATTAAGATACTCAGTAATATAATAATTCCCAAGAATAAAAGCGAATACTGTTTGATTGTTGATGCATCACTCGCATCAATTTGCGAATATGCAAATAACAAAGAGAATGTTATTACTATAACAATAGTTATAACAGTAAGGAATTTTTTATTAAGAGAAAGGTATGTACCATTTATCCTTTTTAATATTCTATTTAAAATGTAGGCAAGTGCATAAGAAATTGATACATACACTACCAAAAAGATTGGTAGAACTATAAACATGCTGTGTGAAATTGTTATAATGTATGAAAAAATAATGATATAAACGAAATTTGCACAATATAAAATGATTTGAGTAACCATTACTAAAAATACAGAATATAGTCTAATTTTAAAATAGAGAAAAATTATTATAAAAATTGTTATAACAACTAGTGAAATACTTCCGATTTTGTCAAAGAAATATACTGAAGATAACACTATTCCAATAATGTATATATAAT
>NZ_JACYVY010000034.1:0-17844 GCF_017151825.1 Staphylococcus sp. EG-SA-18 | reverse complement strand
TAATATATTTTATAATAGGAGCGAATTTCCAATGATAGACAACTTTAAACAGGTCCTTAAATTAATTAAAGAGAAACGTACCAATAATGTAGTTAAAAAATCTGATTGGGATAAAGGTGATCAATATAAAACTTTAGTCCATGATAAGTTACCCAAGCAGTTAAAAGCGCATATAAAAGAAGATAAATATTCAGTTGTAGGGAAGGTTGCTACTGGGAACTATAGTAAAGTTCCTTGGATTTCAATATATGATGAGAATATAACAAAAGAATCAAAGGATGGATATTATTTGGTATATCTTTTTCATCCAGAAGGAGAAGGCATATACTTATCTTTGAATCAAGGATGGTCAAAGATAAGTAATATGTTTCCGCGGGATAAAAATGCTGCAAAACAAAGAGCATTAACTTTATCTTCCGAACTCAATAAATATATTACATCAAATGAATTTAATACTGGAAGATTTTATTACGCAGAAAATAAAGATTCATCTTATGATTTAAAAAATGATTACCCATCAGGATATTCTCATGGATCAATAAGAATCAAATATTATGATTTGAATGAAGGGTTCACAGAAGAAGAAATGCTATATGATTTAAAGAAATTTTTAGAACTATTTAATGAATTAGCTTCAAAAGTTACAAAAACATTCTATGATGGCTTAGTCAATAGAATAGACGAAATACAGGAAGATAGTGAAATTGAAGAAATTAGAATAGCACAAATAGATAAGACACTCAAGCAAGTGGAAGCACCTAAAGGAGTAATTCCAAAATATAAAAAAGGTGTATCAAAGACTACTAAAAATGATTCAGAAATTGAAAAATCAAATAAAGAGAATAAATTAACCGGTAAAGTTGGAGAAAAATTAGCGCTAAAATACTTTAATGATCTAATTGATAATAAAATAGACGAAGATAAGAAAGAACAGTTTAGGAATATTTTAAATGATAATCCAGGCTCTCAACACGGTCATGGCTATGATTTAGTAGCTTTTGATCCAACAAATACAGATGAAGCTATAGAAAAATTTATTGAAATTAAAACATCTATATCTTCTAATATTGAGGAACCATTTTTTATGTCGCTAAATGAAATGTTTGCTTTGAAAGAGTATAAGAAGAAATATTTAATATTAAGAATATTTAATGTTTCTGGTGAAGAACCACAATTTTATTTTATAGATCCGTATGCAAATTATTCTGAATTTAAAGATGTAGATGATCTCATTGATAAAGTATTTAATGTAGAAGCTATTCAATATAAAGTTTTTGGCGAAAAATGATTACTTGAACAAGAGCTAAAATAGTGATCTAATAAAATATAGAAACTGTAATTTAAATAAAACTTTCTAAATAAGCTAACTGATAAAAAATCAGTTTGTCCACAGTCTGAAACAAGATTCCTATATTCTTTAGGAATCTTGTTTTTTCTATTTTTATGGTGATAAAGAGCAGATAAGATAATGTGGAATAATCACAAAAAGTTAAATATTTTAAGTTTTGTTTAATTATTAATGATTTTACATTTAGATTGTCAAATTAAGCTGGACAGTTTAACATCTTCGATGAAACTCATAAATACTTCCAATTGGTATTCTATAACCTGGTATGTCAACATTTTTTTAGACATTTTTCATATGTAGATTTTTAAATGCCACTGGCGTCAAATACTGTAATGAAGAATGTAGTCTAAAATTGTTATACCAATTTACATAATCAAATAATTCTGTTTCTAACTGTTCTAAGTTTTCAAATTACATTTGTTTTACAAATTCAGATCTCATTGCTTTCATCGTTGCTTCCGCAACTGCGTTATCATAAGGACAACTTTTGGTACTTAATGAACATTTGATTTTAAAGGATTCTAGGACTTCATCTATCAAATGATTATCAAAGTCTTTGCCTCTATCGGTATGGAACAGGTTGATTTGTTCAAGATTATGATTTATTCTGCTGATTGCTTTTGATACTAAATTTGCGTCCTTATTTTTACCTGCACTGTAACCAACAATTTCTCTATTAAATAGATCTATAAATAAACATATGTAATGCCATGTTCCTGCGACTTTTACATATGTCAAATCACTTACTAATGTCTCCATTGGTTGTTCTCTATTAAAAGCGCGATTCAAATGATTTTTAATTCGTTTTTCATTAGTTTCTTTTGGATAATTTTTGTATTTAGCTTTCGTATAAACAGAAACTAGATTATGTTTTTTCATGATACGAGCTATCTTTCGTCTTGCACCAAAGACTTTTCTATTAGAATTAAAAATATTTATGACAGCACGTTCTACGTTTGAATCATCTTTAGTGATTTTATTATCTTTTCTTTTTATAGAATCATAATAGGTACTTCTTGGTATTTTTAGGACTTTACACATTGCCGGAACTGAATATTGATGTGCATTCTTTTGAATGACTTCTATTTTCGTCCTATGATCAGCGCTGCTTGCTTTAAAATATCGTTCTCCATTTTTATATGTTGAACTTCATTGCCTAATTTAATCAGCTCTTTTTCTTCATCTGTTAAGCTATCTTGATGATTGAATCAACCTGTGTTTTGATGTTGCTTTATCCATTTCCCTAACGCGGAAGGTGTTAAATCATACTCGCGTATAATTTCATTCCTAGGCTTACCATTTTTATATAATCTAACCATTTATAACTTAAAATTTGAACTAAATGATCTTCTTTCTCTAGTCATAATAAAATCGCCTACTTTCTTAAATTAACAAAATCTACTCTCATAGAATGTGTCCAATTAAGTGTAGACGATTCATTGTTCACCTCAATAAAATTATGTCTAGGTTTTTAAAAAATGTACATTATTAAACTATCATTTCCATTCTAACTACTATAGCAACTGATATCTATGAATATAAATCTTTTAATATTGGTTTAATATAAATATTCCATTTCTAGAAACCTATATTTTATGTTTGTATAAATTCATAAATTGTTCGAAATTTATATATTAAAAGTTGTTTTTGTTGTTTTATAATTAAGTTAATGAAATATATTGAGGAGTTTTAAAATGATTAATAAAATTAAAATATTATTTTCGTTTTTAGCATTATTACTTTCATTCACATCATATGCGAAAGCAGAAGATTTACACGATAAAAGTGAGTTAACAGATTTAGCTTTAGCTAATGCATATGGTCAATATAATCACCCATTCATTAAAGAAAATATTAAGAGTGATGAAATAAGTGGAGAAAAAGATTTAATATTTAGAAATCAAGGTGATAGTGGCAATGATTTGAGAGTAAAGTTTGCAACTGCTGATTTAGCTCAGAAGTTTAAAAATAAAAATGTAGATATATATGGGGCATCTTTTTATTATAAGTGTGAAAAAATAAGTGAAAATATTTCTGAATGTCTATATGGAGGTACAACACTAAATAGTGAAAAATTGGCACAGGAAAGGGTGATTGGTGCTAATGTTTGGGTAGATGGTATTCAAAAAGAAACAGAATTAATACGAACAAATAAGAAAAATGTGACATTGCAAGAATTAGATATAAAGATCAGAAAAATATTGTCCGATAAATATAAAATTTATTATAAAGACAGCGAAATAAGTAAAGGTCTAATTGAATTTGATATGAAAACTCCTAGAGATTACTCATTCGACATTTATGATTTAAAAGGAGAAAATGACTATGAGATAGATAAAATTTATGAAGACAATAAAACTTTAAAATCTGATGATATAAGTCATATTGATGTAAATCTATATACTAAGAAAAAAGTATAATCAATGAAAATTTCTAGATCAATGTTAGTGTTAATTGTCATGTCTTTTTTCCGTTATGGAATTCATTTAAGCATTTTTCTCAAACAAGTACATATACTCCAAAAGCAGAAACTCTAAAGAACAAGTCCGACTTAGATTTAACCGCGTTATATAATATTAAACCTGTATATTCAGAAAGTGAATTTCTTAAATTTTAAAGATAAAATTAAAACCAAGCAACTATTATATAATTATTTAATGTTATAATTAAATAATTGAATAAAGATAGTCTAAAAAAAGAGCTTAATAGTTCGGAAATTGCAAACACATTCAAAGGAAAAATGTAGATATATTCGGAGTACACTTTGGAGCAAATTGTGTTGGAGAAGCAGGTGAGAATAGCGCTTGTTTATATGGTGGAGTCACATTTCACGAAAAAATGAAAAACAACAAAAAAGTCAATAGGCATAAATGTATTTAAAAATGGATTTCAACAAAAAGGGTTTGTCATTACTACTGCTAAAATCAAACCCACAGCTCAAGAGCTAGATCTTAAAACGAGAAACAATATACAAAATCAATATAAAATGTATGATTCGGAAACTGGAGATATACAAAAAGGATATATAAAATTTCATTCTACTAAATCAAGTTTCTATTATGACTTATTTGATTTTAAGGTGAAAAAACGTGTGGATTTCTTAAAGTTCTATAATGACAATGAACTTATAAGTACCAAAAAATTACATATAGATATCTATTTGTTTAACAAGTAAATAATTGGAAACGTTTATTGATACCTTACAGCCATATGGGCAGACAAAATGTCAGTTTATCTTTTCATCAGTTGTGTAAATTACTTTGCAAAAACTTAGTAAGTGTGGGAAAGATTATTAACAGAGAGAAGTGACTTATTTTGGAATATAAATCTTACAACAAAATGAGTAATAATATTTTATCTATCTTGTTGAGTGATAAAAATTTCGATAATAAAATGGTAGTCTCAACAGGTAGTTACATTTTGTCTGAGTTGCCATGTATTGTTGCCTATAAAAATAATGATATCGCGGGGCTACTAACGTATAAAGTTTATGATGAGTATATTGAAATCATTTCTTTAGATAGTTTTGTAGAGAACAAGGGTATTGGTAGTCATTTGCTTGATTATGCTGAAATAATTGCCTCAGATATGAGTAAAAGAAGTATCAGTGTTATTACTACAAATGAAAATATTAAGGCACTTTATTTCTATCAAAAAAATAAATATAGAATCACAGACGTTATTTTTGATGCTGTAACAGAAGCTAGGAAAATAAAGCCGTCGATTCCTACAATTGATAAAAATGGCATTGAAATTAGAGATGAAATTGTTTTGACAAAATATTTGTAATATATAAATATACGTTGTTTTAAATCACCCTAGTTCATACCAAAAAGACTTTAACACAAACAAAAAAGGAGGAAACTTAAATTCCTCCTTGACCCTCATTTCATCTATAATTCTATTTTAACGTCTTCGTCCATTTGGGCTTCAAATTCATCTAGTAGTGCTCGTGCTTCTGCAATTGATTGTGTGTTCATCAATGCCATATTTTTCTGCAAGTTCAAGTCCTGTTTTTCTATCGGGAATATCACCGTTAATTGTTAACAATGTATTTGGTGCAATTTCGTCACGTAAATTTTTAATAGCTTCGATTAATTCCCAATGTGCATCTACTTTACTAATGCGTTTGATAAAAACTTAAATAATATTAATTCAATCATCAGTGGCATTAAATCTTTTATCATTTTTAGTTATAGTTGATAAATTTATATTTATAAGCATATATGGATATTTCATCAAAAATTTTTATTTATATAAATCCGAACTGCATACATATTTGTTTAAATAAGAGGTATTATTTTTCGGGAAATTGCTGTCTGAGTTAAAAGGATTAGTTTTATAAAATGAGTTGAATTATAGCAAAAACGATTAAAATACTGATAATCCATTTTTGTATTATGTTAGGGACTTTTTTACTTAATTTTAACCCTATTGGAGCAAATATAATACTCCCTATTATAAGGAATAAGGCGTCATATAAAGGGATATAACCTTGAATAAGTTTGATGACAAAAGCACCAATTGAAGATATAAAAGCAATTACTATACTATTAGCGACTACAGTATTCATTGGTAATTTGAATAAAACCAATAATATAGGAATAATAATGAAGGCACCACCTGCACCTACTATACCTGAAATAATACCAATGAAAAGGCCAATGATAACTAATAAATATTTATTAAATGAAGACTTTTCGGAACTAGGTTTCACTTTAATAAACATTAATGTTAATGCAAGTAAAGCAATAATGATATATACCGTATTTACAAATGTAGCATCAAATAAATTTGCTAGAAATGCACCTAACATACTCCCTATAATCATGCCGCCACCCATATAAAGAACTAATTGTGGCGAGAACTCTGTTTTTTTTCGAGCTTTTAATGAGCCACTTAATGTACTGAAAAAGACTTGGCTAGAAGTAAGACCTGATGCGATATATGCGCTATATGCAGGGGCTCCGAATAATGGTGGTAATAATAAAATAGCTGGATAAATAATGATAGCACCACCTACGCCTACTAGACCAGATATGAACCCACCGAATACCCCAATGAGTAACATGATAACTATATTAACAATATCCATTACTTACTTTTCACCAATAAGTTTACAGCTTCATTAATTAACTCTTGGGAGCTTTCTTCATCATCCGCAGCTGCTTTTACACATTCTATTAAATTCTCACTAATAATGATACCCATCAAGCGTTGGAGTGAACTCTTTGATGCACTTATTTGTGTAATGACATCTTTACAGTCTTTTCCTTCCTCCATCATTTTAATAATTCCATTTAGTTGCCCTTGTATTCTATTAATACGATTAATCATTTTTTTATCATAATTCATAGTCATACCTCCACTTTTAATTGAATAAAAATATATTAATAGATAAACACAAATGTGTCAAATACCCCTAGAGGTATTTGACAAGTTCCATCCAACTGTTTAAAATACCCCTACAGGTATTTTTAGGGAGGTTATTATGAAACAATACGGAGAAAAGTTTATCGATGAATTTAGTAAAGCAGAATTGGAAAAACTAGCCAAGCAAGGGCAATTAATTGACGTTAGAACAGAAGAGGAGTATGCATTAGGACATATCAATGGTTCCATACTTCATCCTGTTGATGAGATTGAGTCATTCAATAAAGAAAAAAATAAAACCTATTATGTAATCTGTAGAAGTGGTAACAGAAGTGCTAATGCTAGTAAATATTTAGCTAAACAAGGTTATAACGTTATAAATCTTGATGGTGGTTATAAAGCTTATGAAGAAGAAAACGATAGTTATGATACACAAGAAGAATATAAAAGTATAGAAATTAAAGCAGATCGTAAACAATTTAACTATCGTGGTCTTCAATGTCCAGGGCCAATTGTAAAAATTAGTCAAGAAATGAAGAATATTGAAGTAGGTGACCAAATTGAAGTCAAAGTCACAGACCCTGGATTCCCTAGTGACATTAAAAGTTGGGTGAAACAAACAAGGCATACTTTAGTTAAGCTTGATGAAAATAACAATGGAATTAATGCGATTATTCAAAAAGAAAAAGCAAAAGATTTAGATATAAATTATTCTGCTAAAGGTACTACAATTGTATTATTTAGTGGAGAATTAGACAAAGCTGTAGCAGCGTTGATTATTGCAAATGGTGCTAGAGCTGCTGGAAAAGATGTAACTATCTTCTTTACTTTTTGGGGGCTTAATGCATTAAAAAAAGTGCAAACAGTTAATGTTAAAAAGCAAGGTATTGCAAAAATGTTTGATTTAATGTTGCCCAAAAAGAATATACGAATGCCTCTTTCCAAAATGAATATGTTTGGTTTAGGAAATATGATGATGCGCTACGTAATGAAAAAGAAAAATGTTGATTCATTACCAACACTTATCAATCAAGCTATTGAGCAAAATATCAAATTAATCGCTTGTACGATGAGTATGGATGTCATGGGTATTCAGAAAGAAGAACTTAGAGATGAAGTTGAGTACGGTGGTGTAGGCACTTATATTGGTGCTACTGAAAATGCGAATCATAATTTATTTATCTAATTAAATCTATTAATAAAAGGAGTTGTTATCATGTTTTTTAAACAGTTTTACGATAATCATTTATCTCAAGCATCATATTTAGTGGGTTGTCAACGTACAGGAGAGGCAATAATAATAGACCCTGTTCGTGATTTATCGAAATATATAGAAGTTGCAGATTCTGAAGGTTTAACAATTACACAAGCTACAGAAACACATATTCATGCTGATTTTGCTTCAGGAATTCGTGATGTGGCTAAACGCTTAAATGCAAATATATATGTGTCTGGCGAAGGTGAAGATGCATTAGGGTATAAAAATATGCCATCAAAAACACAATTTGTTAAACATGGAGATATCATTCAAGTAGGCAATGTTAAATTAGAAGTTCTGCATACTCCAGGACACACGCCTGAAAGTATTAGCTTTTTACTCACTGATTTAGGTGGTGGTTCAAGTGTTCCGATGGGATTATTTAGTGGTGACTTTATTTTTGTTGGTGATATAGGTAGACCTGATTTATTAGAAAAATCTGTTCAAATAAAGGGTTCTACAGAAATTAGCGCGAAACAAATGTATGAGTCCGTTCAAAATATTAAAAATTTACCAGACTATGTTCAAATCTGGCCGGGTCATGGTGCTGGAAGCCCTTGTGGTAAAGCATTAGGTGCCATACCTATATCTACAATAGGTTATGAGAAAATTAATAACTGGGCATTTAATGAAATTGATGAGACTAAATTTATTGAATCATTAACATCAAATCAACCAGCACCACCGCATCATTTTGCACAAATGAAACAAGTTAATCAGTTTGGTATGAATTTATATCAATCATATGATGTTTATCCTAGTTTAGATAATAAGAGAGTAGCATTTGATCTTCGTAGCAAAGAGGCCTTTCACGGTGGCCACACAAAAGGAACAATCAATATACCATACAACAAAAACTTTATTAATCAAATTGGTTGGTACTTAGATTTTGAAAAAGATATAGATTTAATTGGAGATAAATCTACTGTTGAGAAAGCGAAACACACTTTACAATTAATTGGGTTTGATAAGGTAGCAGGCTATCGTTTGCCAAAATCAGGCATTTCAACCCAGTCCGTTCATAGCGCTGATATGACAGGTAAAGAAGAACATGTATTAGACGTACGTAATGATGAAGAGTGGAATAATGGACACTTAGATCAAGCAGTTAATATTCCGCATGGTAAATTATTAAATGAAAATATTCCTTTTAATAAAGAGGATAAAATATATGTACATTGTCAGTCAGGTGTTAGAAGTTCAATTGCAGTGGGTATATTGGAAAGCAAAGGTTTTGAAAATGTGGTGAATATTAGAGAAGGCTATCAAGATTTTCCAGAATCATTAAAATAATTTAAGGATGTGGAAAAAATGAATAAGCATTATCAAATTGTTATTATTGGTGGCGGTACAGCAGGTGTTACCGTAGCATCAAGACTATTAAGAAAAAATCAAAACTTAAAAGAGAAAATAGCAATTATAGATCCAGCAGACCATCATTACTATCAACCATTATGGACGTTGGTTGGTGCAGGGGTATCTAGTTTGAAAAGTTCTCGTAAAGATATGGAAAGTGTTATACCTGAAGGTGCTAACTGGATAAAACAGGCTGTTTCAAGTTTTCAACCTGAAAATAATAGCGTTATTTTAGGAGATAATACAGTCGTTTATTATGATTTTTTAGTAGTAGCTCCAGGATTACAGATTAATTGGTCTTCAATTAAAGGACTAAAAGAAAATATAGGTAAAAATGGTGTTTGCTCTAACTATTCACCTGACTATGTTAACGAAACTTGGAACCAAATTTCTAATTTTAAACAAGGAAATGCCATTTTTACGCATCCAAACACTCCTATAAAGTGTGGAGGTGCGCCTATGAAAATTATGTATTTAGCTGAAGATTATTTTAGGAAACATAAAATCCGTTCTAACGCTAATGTGATATATGCAACGCCAAAAGATGCTTTATTTGACGTAGGAAAATATAATAAAGAATTAGAAAGGATTGTTGAAGAAAGAAATATAACAGTCAATTATAATTATAACCTTGTTGAAATCGACGGTGACAAAAAAGTGGCTACATTCGAACATATCAAAGCATACGATAGAAAAACAATAAGTTATGATATGTTACATGTAACACCACCTATGGGTCCCTTAGATGTAGTAAAAGAAAGTACACTTTCAGATAGTGAGGGTTGGGTAGATGTTAACCCAACCACATTACAGCATAAAAGCTACTCTAATGTATTTGCACTTGGTGATGCTTCAAATGTACCTACTTCAAAAACAGGCGCAGCTATTCGTAAGCAAGCACCTATCGTCGCTAATAATTTATTGCAAGTGATGAATAATCAAATGTTAACGCATCATTATGATGGTTATACTTCATGCCCTATTGTTACTGGATATAATAGGTTAATACTTGCAGAGTTTGATTATAATAAAAATACTAAAGAAACAATGCCGTTTAATCAGGCCAAAGAACGTAGAAGTATGTATATATTTAAGAAAGATTTATTACCTAAAATGTATTGGTACGGCATGCTAAAAGGATTAATATAATAAAGTACAGAAAACAATAAATTTTTAATGAAAAATCTTTTACTATAAAAGATTAAGTATTTAAATGACGTGTCAGTGTTGTGTTTATATGTCGTGAATTTTTAGCTCTAAATAGTATAAGATTGAAAAAGTTGTTACTGTTTTAAATGATCACGATGAAGTCATTCAATAAGAATGATTATGAAAATAGAAACAGCAGTAAGATATTTTCTAATTGAAAATCATCTCACTGCTGTTTTTTAAAGGTTTATACCTCATCCTCTAAATTATTTAAAAATAATTAATGGTATTTGAGCACGTTTAGCGACTTTATGACTGACATTACCAATTTCCATTTCTTGCCAGATATTCAAACCACGTGTACTCAAAATGATAGCTTGGTATGTACCTCCAATAGTAATTTCAATAACTTTGTCTGTTGAACACTAAGAGCAATTTTAATTTCATAATGTGTTGTAAACATTTTTTTTGATTGGAGTTTTTTTCTGAGTTAAACGATATCCTGATGTATTTTTAATTTTGCACCATTTCCAAAAGGATAAGTGACATAAGTAAAAAGGCATCATCGGGAGTTATCCTATCAGGAAAACCAAGATAATACCTAAGTAGAAAGTGTTCAATCCGTGTTAAATTGGGAAATATCATCCATAAACTTTATTACTCATACTATAATTCAATTTTAACGTCTTCGTCCATTTGGGCTTCAAATTCATCTAGAAGTGCTCTTGCTTCTGCAATTGATTGTGTGTTCATCAATTGATGGCGAAGTTCGCTAGCGCCTCTTATGCCACGCACATAGATTTTAAAGAATCTACGCAAGCTCTTGAATTGTCGTATTTCATCTTTCTCATATTTGTTAAACAATGATAGATGCAATCTCAACAGATCTAATAGTTCTTTGCTTGTGTGTTCACGTGGTTCTTTTTCAAAAGCGAATGGATTGTGGAAAATGCCTCTACCAATCATGACGCCATCAATGCCATATTTTTCTGCCAGTTCAAGTCCTGTTTTTCTATCGGGAATATCACCGTTAATTGTTAACAATGTATTTGGTGCAATTTCGTCACGTAAATTTTTAATAGCTTCGATTAATTCCCAATGTGCATCTACTTTACTCATTTCTTTACGTGTACGAAGATGAATAGATAAATTGGCAATGTCTTGTTCGAAGACGTGCTTCAACCAATCTTTCCATTCATCGATTTCATAGTAGCCAAGGCGTGTTTTAACACTTACCGGAAGCCCACCTGCTTTAGTCGCTTGAATAATTTCGGCAGCAACGTCAGGTCTTAAGATTAAGCCGGAACCCTTACCCTTTTTAGCAACATTTGCTACAGGACATCCCATATTTAAGTCTATGCCTTTAAAGCCCATTTTAGCTAATTGAATACTCGTTTCACGGAACTGTTCTGGCTTATCTCCCCATATATGAGCGACCATCGGCTGTTCATCTTCACTAAAAGTTAAGCGTCCGCGCACACTATGTATGCCTTCAGGGTGGCAAAAGCTTTCAGTATTTGTAAATTCAGTGAAAAACACATCCGGTCTAGCTGCTTCACTTACAACGTGTCGAAAGACGATATCTGTAACGTCTTCCATTGGCGCCAAAATAAAAAATGGACGTGGTAATTCACTCCAAAAATTTTCTTTCATAATATATTTATACCCTCTTTATAATTAGTATCTCGATTTTTTATGCATGATGATATTACCACAAAAGCCTAACTTATACAAAAGGAATTTCAATAGATGCAACCATTTGAAAGGGAAGTCTAAGAGTAGTCTAAAATAAATGTTGTGGTAAGTTGATCAATACAAAGATCAAGGATTATAGTATTAAATTGTTCATTATTAATGATACACTACTTATGAATATGATTCAGAATTTTCTTTGGCTACTTTTACAGTAAAGCGATTTTTTAGTTATCTTATAACAAAGACAAATTTATAAAGGTGATATTATGGAAGGTTTAAAGCATTCTTTAAAAAGTTTAGGTTGGTGGGATTTATTTTTTGCGATACCTATTTTTCTGCTATTCGCATACCTTCCAAACTATAATTTTATAACTATATTTCTTAACATTGTTATCATTATTTTCTTTTCCATAGGTTTGATTTTAACTACGCATATAATTATAGATAAAATTAAGAGCAACACGAAATGAATCATTAATACGAATGTGATTAAACATAAAACTGAAGGAGCGATTACAATGGCGACTAAGAAAGATGTACATGATTTATTTTTAAATCATGTGAATTCAAACGCGGTTAAGACAAGAAAGATGATGGGAGAATATATTATTTATTATGATGGCGTGGTTATAGGTGGTTTGTATGATAATAGATTATTGGTCAAGGCGACTAAAAGTGCCCAGCAGAAATTGCAAGATAATACATTAGTTTCGCCATATCCAGGTTCTAAAGAAATGATATTAATTCTAGACTTTACCGAAGCAACAAATCTCACTGATTTATTTAAGACCATAAAAAATGATTTGAAAAAGTGAAGTAGTGAAGTGTGGGTGCAGAGAGAACTAAGCCCATCGATAAATGGTCGCTTGTTAAAGAAGAGTGACGGTCACTCTTCTTTATGTGCATATTTTATTTTGTCTGTTTTGTTAACAAGCAGCAGTGTAACAAATATGAGTAAGGATAAAATGAGTATAATATAGAAACCGAATTTATCATTAATTTCATTAATCCATCTTCCTAAAAATGGAGCAATGAAACTTTGCAGTAACAATGAAATTGACGTCCATATCGTAAATGAGCGACCGACATATTTATCTGAAACAGTGTTCATTATAGCTGTATTCATATAAATTCTGATTGATGAAATTGAGTAGCCTAGTATAAATGATCCTATGAATAAGTAAAATGCTGAGTTTATCCAAATAAATAGTGCTGAATTTATGACTAATATGAAATATAACAAAAATATCAATACTTTAGTTGAGATTTTCTTCGAAAGAATAGCTGAAATTAAACCTGCACATAATCCTCCAATGCCATATAACATATCTGAAAAACCAAATTGTACAGACGAAAGTTTTAAAACATTATAAACATATCCTGGTAATGATATGTTAAAGATCATTGTAAACACCATTGGTATGATTGAAATAACTCCAAAAATAAATATCATCATGTTGTCTTTTAAAAATTTCCATCCTAATAAATATTCTTGCAATAAGCTATTTGTTGATTCTTCCTCTGAATGAGTTGGTTTATCTACATGCAATCTAAATAACATAAAAATGCTGATTAGAAACATCATTATAGTCATCGCTATAATTAGAGTGAATCCATTTATTTTATATAATATTCCTGATAATCCACCTGCAATAAACATACCTGTTTGCAAACTAATCTCTAATAGAGAATTTGCATCTGTATATTGATCTGGTTTTAATATCTGTTTAACTAAACTTCTAGATGTTGCCATATACGTAGTCCAACCTATCCCATTAACAATCGCAAATCCAATCACTAAATAGGTCTCAAATCCTATCATTACGAGTGCTATGACAATGAGTAAATATAATATTACCTGAAGAAGATAGGTGATTAAAATAATATTTCGTCTATTATATTTATCGGCTAGTCCACCTATTATAGGAGAAGCTAAGAAACCGGATAATACATTTAAAGCTAACATAATACCTAATAGTTGGGAGTCGTTAGTTTTGTCGATTAAATACCAATTAGCCCCAACTGTACTAATTCCAACTCCGAATGCTGAAATTATTTCTGCTAAAAAGAACAATCTGAAGTTTTTAATTTTCAACAAATCAGTCATAAATATCACCTTTTTTCAATGCAAGATTTATATTTGCGAGCTCTTCTATAAATTGAGAGTCGTTTAAAATATCGAATGGTTTATTGCCTTCGCCGATCAAAAATCTATAGTTAGTAATATTCATAAACTCAAATATTAATTTGAATTGGTTGACTAAAGGTTGTGCTTTGGTATGCGGATTGTCGCCACCTATGATTAAAATCAAATACTTTTTTTGTGACATGATTTCTTTGAAGTTGTCTATTTGCGTATCTCGCAATGACTCGGTCCATCTATCAATGAAGAGTTTTAAAGACGCACTCATGGAGTACCAATAGAGTGGTGTTGAAAAAATAATAATATCTGATTCTAAAACTTTGATTAAAATTTGTTCGTAATCATCATTATGAAAGTTGGCACCTTTGCTATGACGATTATCTGTAACCTTTTCAATGTTGCTTTGATATAAATTCACAAAGTTGACTTTTAAATTCTTCAATAGATTCTCTACTGCGATAGCTGAATTGCCATCTTTTCTACTACTTCCAAATAAACAAGTAATCATAGTCATAACTCCTTTCGATTTACCTTTATAATAATATTTAATATATTATTATTAAATCAGAATTCTTAGAATTCAGGATTCGATAAAAGGGAACCCTAAAGGAGGTACTACTTTGAACTTAAACATTTTAAAATCATTTTTAGTAACTAGTGAAACAAAGAACCTTACTAAAGCATCAGAGTTACTTAACTATTCACAGTCAACTGTATCTACACATATTGAAAAATTAGAAAGGCAATTAGATGTTAAATTATTTTATAGAAAAAAATATGGTATGGAACTAACGGAAGAAGGCTTAGCATACGTTAAATACGCTAAAGTGATTTTAGATAGTAATAGCGAATACGAGAGAGAAATAAAAGGACTTTACAATAAGAAGGTAAATATAAGTATTAACATGCAAGAAAGTCAGTATTTGTATCGCTACTATAATAAGATTAGTGAATGGTTAGCTGAACACCCATATGTAAACTTGAAGTTTAAATCCGCACATTCTAATTTCTATATTAAAGAAGAAATTGCTAATTTCAAATCGGATATTAGCCTTATCACAGACGAAAAGATTATTAATAGTAACTTAACTGCTATTCCTATAACTGAAGAACGTTTAATATTTGTTACTAACAAAGAGATGAAAGATTTCAAATTAAACGATATTCAAAACCATACATTACTTGTTACTGAAAAAGGGTGTAGTTACAGAGAACAGTTAGAAATGATTTTATATAAATATAGCTTTTCAACAAAACAAATGATTGAATTTCTAGGAATTGAGTCATTAAAAAAACACTTGAAAAATTCAGGTGGGATTGCGCTATTGCCGGAATTTATTGTTGCAGATGAATTAGAAAATAAAAGTTTGTTTCAAATAGACGTAGATGTCGATATTCCGAATTTAGAAACAACATTGATAATTAATCCTGAATCGAATAAGCAAGTACTTGAATCTTTTGTAAAAGATGTTTTTTTATAATTATTGGTGAAAACGTGTAGTTATGGTGAAACTCAAAGATAATAATTTAAATGAGATGTTAATGAAAAAGTAATTCAATATAAAAACAGGTGATTTATATCTTTAATAAGGATTATTTCTAGTTGAAATTTCAAATTGCGGGCATTCATTTTCAAAATAGTAAAGAATTTAATAGATGAAAACCTTTGAATCATACTAGTTAGTATGGATTGATTAATATTTTAACCTGCTAAATGAGTAGCTTATGTATTTTAAATAGCTGTCATCTAGCAGGTTCTTTATTATTAATAAGTTCAGATAAATTATTTTAGTCTGTTTTCTAATGTTGATAATAATAACTTTAAATCTGTACTTTCATTGTGAGATATATAGTACATCATAAATTTTTATATTTGGATTGAGACTCTTTGGAAGATTTTCAATAAATGAATATTTCACAAACTTCCACTTATCAGGATTATAAATTATAATTTCTGCAACTGCATTATCGAAGATTCTAAACAATTTTTTGATTTCTATTTCTTTTAGAGATAAAGTAGGGAAAATGTCGATATATTCTTCAAGCGCATAAAGACTATGTTTAACAGAATCGGTTATGTTCATTGAATATATCACACCAATATTTATATTTTGCCATCCAAAAGAAGAAATAACATTATCATAAAATCCATTGAATATAAATTCAGTCATCCCCTCTGAACTTCTCCATAAATATAATGGTGAATAAGTATTTGTAATGCAATTAGTAGTTGTTTGACTTATTAAATAAGCTTTTATAATTAAATTTTTAAATCCATCAGTCTTATAACCATTTAATCGAACTCTATCTCTAATTATTTCCATATTGTAATCACTAGGCAACTTAACATGATATTGCATTGCATGCATTTAGCATACCCCCTTTTATAAAAAGGATAGCAATAATAAGTAAAATCTCATATTATCCAATTGTGATATAGTTATCATAAAAAGTGATAGGTGATTAAATTGAACTTTAATGATTTGGAAATTTTTATAACTGTATGTGAAGAAGCATCTATCAATAAAGCTGCAATTAAACTTAGATATGCACAATCTAATATATCTCAAAGAATTAGCAAGCTTGAAAATGAATTAGGTGTAGTTTTGCTTTTTAGAAATCAAAAAGGTGCTAAGGCAACTAAAGCAGGCGAAGAATTCTTAGCGTATAGCAAAAAAGTATTAAGAGATACAGAGACTATAAAAAATAAAATGAAAAATAATACTATGTCTATTTTATGCTCAGAACTGTTATTTAATTATTTATCTGAGAGCGAAGAAATTATGATGTCGAATAACTCAATTAATTTTATTTCTAGTGGAAATATTAGAAAAGCTATAGAAAAAAATAATTATGATAAGGTTATTTCATTCATAAAAATTAACGACTCAAATTATAGACTTAGTAATGTTGATACTATGAAAGTAACGCTTTACAGTAATGGAAGTAATTATGATAAAGAGGCTTTACTAATAAATAAAGATGAGTTTTGTCCTTTAAGGAAAATAACTTTAGATAATAAGCTTGATTCACAACGGGTAATGGAAATTGATTCATTGGCAGCAATAATAAACTTAGTTAAACAAGGAAAAGGAAAGGCTTTATTACCTATGACTTTTGAGAATAAAAGAGATATAGTACAGGACATTTCTAAGATATTTGAAGTTAACTACTATACTTATAATCATATTATGCATCATTAATTGAAAGTTGATTGAGTTTAAATTACAGGAACGATTTTAAAAGTCTAGTAGTTAGAATGAGCGATGTGACAGAAAAGAAATTATGCCTTTTATTTTGTAAATTCGTTGTTTTAAAGTAAAGGTCCTTGTAGTATAGGAAAAAGTGGATGACTTCTCCGCCTTTACCACCCTTTCAAGCATAATGATAACTGCTAGTCAAGTCCAGACTCCTGTGTAAAATGCTATACAATGTTTTTACCATTTCTACTTATCAAAATTGATGTATTTTCTTGAAGAATAAATCCATTCATCATGTAGGTCCATAAGAACGGCTCCAATT
>NZ_JACYVY010000033.1:0-129460 GCF_017151825.1 Staphylococcus sp. EG-SA-18 | reverse complement strand
GTTTTACTCATGTATTCCTATTTTTAAGTACACATTAGCTGTGGCTAATGTGTAAGAACCACTACATAATAAATCATTAGTGGCTCTTTATCATTTCTGTCCCACTCCCTTGAGCCTACAATTTTGATTATGTATCACGTTCATAATACTTTCCAATTTGAAATACCCTGTTCGCAATTATTAGTTGAGTTATATCAACCAATACAGTGTAAACATAAAAATTCCAAACCGTTTAACAGTATATCAGAAAAAATGATAATCATTTCTTTTATTTTTATTAAATTTCATAATGATTCATATAATATTCGCATTAAAACATCACAATACTGATACACAACAAAAAGAGCAGTACATTTGTCATGCACCACTCTCAACAAATATATTTTTCAATGAAGCAATTACGCGATCTTACAAATACTATAAGTATAGCTGAATCACATATTATATTTATTTTATAATCGAATTTAGAAATTCATCACTTATCTCATAAATTATTGGTCTACTTTTAATTTTAACTAAGTAGTTATCATATTTTTTAATTGTATTATTAATTTTTACTCTTCCTACTCCCAATATGTTTTCTAAATCAATTAATGTTAATCTATTTCTTTTATTTCCAAACAATTTATCCATTGAAAGGAGATACAAAAATTCATAATCTATCTGTTTATAATGACTAGTTAAATAAAGCGTTAATTTTTCAGTCGCATCCATTTTTGGTATTAACTCATCAAGTATTCTTTCTTGTCCTGCTATCAATAGCTCAAGCATTGTGTCAATAAATTCCGTCAAATCACCACAATTCAAATGATTTGAAGCAGTCATAAACGCCTTGTAATATTTCGATTTATTTCTATTTATAACATATGAAAATGTCAAAGCAGTATAATTATCATAATAATCACTCAAGAGCTTGGCAATTATAAATCTTCCAACTCTACCATTGCCATCATAAAAAGGATGTATATATTCAAACAGATAATGACTAGCCATGATTTTGAACGGCTGAGGCGCATCAAAATATTTTAAAAATGTTAGCATTTCACCTATATATTCAACAATTTTGGTTTCAGGTTGTAACCCAACATGTATATATTTATTCGTTGACCCATCATGCACACCGACAAAATTTTTACGAAATAGCTCTCCATCTAACTTATCTTGTTCGTTAATTTCATTTGAAACTAATTTATCATAAATCGCTCTAATGTCTCTTACATTATCAACTTTAATTTTTTTATTAAGTTCTATCTCTTTATATTGATCCACGAGGCCTCTGAACTTAAGAAATTCTGATGCTTGGTTATTTAACGCATGTGCAATCTCTTGTTTAGTACTAAATACATTTTCAATTTCATTAGTACTTTGTAATTCATCGATTAATAAATCATTAAAATATTGTTCTCTAGCTGCATATGGTAAAGAATTAAGTGCTCTATCAATTTTTCTACTATTAATTGATATTAATTCTTGTTTTTTTGATAGATTTTTAGTCACCATAAAGAATAGAGGATATTCCAAATCATTAACTTTTTTTCCATTTTCCATAGGTATGATATTAATATTAGTATTGAAAGAAGCTAAAGAATTAAATCTTTTAGTATACTCTTCCTTCATTTTACTTTCATTGTGTTCATGAAAAATACTTTTTAAAGTTCTGTAACCCATTTGCAGCCTCCTCTACTCATTTAAAATGTATTTTTTGTCCAATAAATCCATTTTCATTAGATTAGCTAAATATTATCACTTTTTTTCTTTAAAAACTATATAAATATCTATTTATCCAAACAACTGAAACAGAAGTTTCATCACAACAAAAAGAGCAGTACATTTGTCATGCACCACTCTCAACAAATATATCTAATTATGCTTTATAAATGAATCACCGGAAATCAAAATACATCTTGCCTAATACTAACAACATTTACAGTGATGCTATTAGTCAAAATGTCTTTTAAAATAACTGAAGTACTTCTTTGAATGAGAATATACCTGTCAATATTGTAACAAGTACTGCAACGATACCAAAGATGAACATCCAATTTGGGTGTTTATAATCACCAACAATTGATTTCTTTTTACTTGCAATCAAAATTGCACCTAACGTAATAGGTAAAATCCATCCATTTATCGCGCCTGCTATAATTAAAAGGCTGATTGGTTTTCCAATAAATAAGAAAATCATTGTTGAAATAACGATAAACACAATCACAATTAAATTACTTCTTTCGTTAAGTGATTTATGAAGTGTTTTTAAAAATGTTGCGCTTGTGTATGCTGAGCCAATTACTGATGACATAGCTGCAGCAAATAACACAATACCAAAAATATTCTTTCCAATTGGTCCAATTGCGTGTTCAAAAACTGACGCTGGTGGATTTTCAGAACTTAGTGTCACACCTGTTACAACAACACCTAATACCGCTAGGAATAGTAACGTTCTCATAATACCTGTAGTTAAAATACCAGCAATTGCTGATTGATTTACAAATGGTAAATATTGCTTACCTTTAATGCCAGAGTCTAATATACGATGTGCACCTGCAAAGGTAATATAACCACCTACAGTTCCACCAACTAACGTAATGATTGGCAAGACTAATTTCATTGGATGTTCTGGCGCAAATGTATGCACAAAAGCATCACCATAAGGTGGATTAGAAACAAACATCACATATGCCACAACTAAAATCATCACAATACCAAGAATCATTGAAACAACGTCCATAATTTTTTGGCCACTTTTACTTACAAAGATTAATATTGCAAAGATTGCAGTAATAGCTGCGCCCCATTTTACATCTAATCCAAAAATTGCATTTAAACCTAAACCGGCACCAGCAATATTACCAATATTAAAAGCTAGACCACCAAATGCAATCAATATTGAGATAACAGTACCAATGTTTGCGTTAAAAATGCTGGCCCAATTGCAGAAGTTGCCATCAAAAATACAGAACCTAATAATAACCTTTTATGATTTTTTGTGAATTCAAAGTCACTTTCTTTTTTAAGCTTTAAATTTCTCCCCATTTTTTAGCCCCCTATAAGGATTGAATATCAATGCCTTCTTTCATTAAAATTTCTCTAATTTTCGAAACAAATAATAATGCATGTTCTCCATCACCATGCACACAAATTGTATCTGCTTGTAACGTTACTTCCTTATTGTTTTTTGAAATAACTTTATTTTCCTTCACCATCTTTAAAACCTGCTTAAGTGCTTCGTCAGTATCAGTAATCACAGCATCACTTTCTTTTCTACTAACGAGCTGCCCATCATCTTCGTATCGTCTATCAGCAAACACTTCAGAAGCTGTAATTAATCCGACATTCTTTGCTTCTGAAATTAGATATGAATTTGCTAATCCTACTAACACTAGTGATGGATCAAAGTCATAAACAGCTTGTGCTATAACGCTTGCTATTTCTCTGTCTTTTGCACCCATCTGATACAACGCACCATGCGGTTTAACATGATTAATTTTAACTTGATGAATGCAACAAAACCCTTGTAATGCACCTAATTGATAAATCATCAAATTATAAATCTCGTCGTTAGAGATATCTATATTTCGTCTGCCAAAGCCTTTCAAATCAGGTAAACCAGGATGTGCACCTACTGCAACATTATGTGCTTTGGCAAGTTTTACCGTTTCATTCATTACATTTTCATCACCAGCGTGAAAACCACAAGCAACATTCGCACTTGTAATTAACGGAATAATTTGATGATCACCACCAAAGGAATAATTTCCAAATGCTTCGCCTAAATCACAATTCAAATCAACTCGCATTATAATTCCACCCCTTTAACAATTTGATGTTTTTCTAAAAATTTAATATCAACATCTTTTGCATCTCCATCACGATATAGTGGATAATTTAAAACTGCATATAAAAAATCGGCAGTTGTAGAAAATCCATCTATCACCATTTCATCTAAGGTGGCTTTCAACTTATCAATTGCTGAAGCTCTATCATGAGATTTTACAATTACTTTAGCTACTAAAGAATCATAATATGGTGAAACTTGATAACCGTGATATAGTAAAGAATCGACTCGCACATTAAAGCCTTGAGGTAAATGTAACGCTGTCACTTTACCTGGTGTTGGTTGAAATTTCTTTTCAGGATTTTCGGCATTTATTCTCGCTTCTATCACATGACCATTAAATTGAATATCGCTTTGTGAAAAAGGTAAATGATTATGTTCCAATAAATACAATTGTGCTGCAACCAAATCACGTTCTGCTCGCATCTCTGTAACAGTATGTTCAACTTGTATTCGAGCATTCATTTCAATAAAGTAATGTGCGGTATCAGTTACTAAAAATTCAATCGTACCTGCACTTCTATAATTTGCTGCACGTGCAACTTTAACAGCATCGTTACATATTTGTTGTCGTCTTTCTTCAGTTAATGCTGCACAAGGAGATTCTTCGATTAATTTTTGATTTTTACGTTGTACAGAACAATCACGTTCCCCTAAATGTACAAAATTATCCTGCCCATCTCCCATAACTTGAACTTCAACATGTTTTGCAACAGGTATAAAAGCCTCAACATAAACACGATCATCATCAAAGTATTTTTTTCCTTCACTTTTAGCTTCTTTAAATGCCTTTTCTAAATCTTCAGCTTTCTTTACAATACGTATACCTTTACCACCACCGCCACTGGCAGCTTTGATAACAACTGGATAACCGATGTCTTTGGCAAGCTTCTCAATTTCAGACACATGGTTCACAGCACCATTTGATCCTGGAATCACAGGAACACCTGCATGATGAACTGTTTGTCTTGCTGTTATTTTATCCCCCATCATTTCCATCGTTTTTTTAGTAGGCCCTATAAACGCTATGCCTTGTTCCTCAACGGTTTGAGCAAATTTTGTTGATTCTGATAAAAAGCCATATCCTGGGTGAATTGCATTAGCACCAGTGATTTGTGCAGCAGATATGATGCGGTCAATATTTAAATAACTACCTAAAGCATTAGCTTCCCCAATACATATAGCTTGATCTGCTAAATGTACATGCAAGCTTTGCTCGTCCCCTTTTGCATAAACTGCTACAGTTTCAATCCCATATTCTCTGCAAGCTCTTATAATCCTTACAGCAATTTCACCTCTATTCGCAATTAAACAACGAAGCATTTACTTACCCCCTTTACTTAATACGTACCAAAACTTGGTCGTATTCAACATTTGTTCCATGATCAGCTACTATTTCAGTAATTTCTCCAGCAACATCTGTTGTTACCTCGTTTAATACTTTCATCGCTTCAACATATCCTATAATATCTCCCTTGTTAACTTTGTCACCGACATTCACAATTGGTTCAGTTAATTCTTTACTATCTTGTAAAAAGAATGTACCTACCATTGGTGATTTAATGTCATGATAATCATTTGTCGAAACATCGGAGTTATCATTCGCTTTTGAAGCTGTCAAATCATTATTGTTCATACTTTGATTTGATTGATTACTGTGTGCAGCCAAATGATTCGAGTCAGTGAAGTCAATTTCTATTTCATCTTCAAAATTTTTATATTTAAATTTCTTAACATCATTTTCCTTCACTAATTTGATTATTTGTTCGATTTTTTCAATATTCATTTTACAAATCCCCTTTTAAAATTGTTGCTAATTTTTTCGAAGTATGTCGCAAGCTAGATGTATCAAAAATTGGAGTCTTTTGATGACTCTTAAGAATTTCATTAAACAGAGACATTTGTTCCCGATTCTTATCTACAGCTTCTTGGAATGATATCCATTTAAATTGAATTGTATCTTGTGGTTTCATCTGTGCTAACTTTGGCAGATCAAATTTGCATACAGTTGCAATTTTGGTATAACCACCTATCGTTTGTTTATCATTAAGCAGAATAATAGGTTGACCATCATTTGGTACTTGAACACTACCAAGAGCAACCGGTTCAGAAATGATATCTGCTTGATTAATTGGTGCAACGCTGTCACCTTCCAAACGATAGCCCATACGGTCTGATTGTTCAGTAATTAAATATGGATGATTTACAATTTTCGCTCTAGCCTCTTCAGAAAATGCCTCGAATTGAGGTCCTTGAAGAATGTGTATAATATTATTTTCTGGCAATAAATCGTCCTGTAAATGAATCGTCTTTCCAATGTTTTCTTTAAAGTCATTATTTATTTTCACTGTTATTACATCATTAGCTAATAACTTTCTACCTTTGAATCCTCCTATACTGCTTCGGGTATGTGTTGCATAACTTTCAGCAATAGGAGGTACGTTGATAGAATGACCAAAAGTAAGATAACCGCGTGCACCTTTGGTTATAGCACCTATTTTTAAAATGTCACCTTTCTCAGCTAATATGACAGAATTCATTGATATAGTTTTATTATTTAGCGAGGCATTAACACTACCACCGGTTATAACAAATGTATTTTGCGTATTAAATTGAATGGTAGGACCAATCAAAGTATATTCAATCGCTGGACCATCATTGTTAATTAATAACTGCGCAACCTTAAAACTAAATTGATCCATGGCACCTGCGCCTGAAAATCCAATATGTTCATAACCTTTTCTTCCTAGATCTTGTACCGTTGAAAAGAGACCTGGTTGTAAAATCTTAATTGACATTTTCAATCACCACCCAGTCATCAACATTAAAGTTGCCATCTGATATATCTCTTTCGATTTGTATAAATTCTTGTTCATCTATTGCATAAAATTGTATCCATTCTCCTGCTTCGTACATTGACATTGGTTCACGCTCGCTGCTAAATACTTTTAACGGTGTGCGTCCAATAATTTGCCATCCGCCAGGAGAATCTGATGGATATAGTCCTGTTTGATTATTCGCAATACCTACAGAACCTGCATGAATTTTTAACCTTGGCTGATTACGTCTAGGTGTATGTAGTTGTTCATCAAGTCCGCCTAAGTATGGAAATCCTGGCATAAATCCTAGCATATATATTAAATAAGGTTTACTTGTATGTTTTTCAATAACTTGCTCAACAGTTATTCGATTATGCTTTGCTACTTCTTCAATATCTGGTCCATATGTACCACCATATTGAACAGGTATTTTAATAATACGATTGGTTTGATTCACAGCATGAACATTTTTTTCATTAAATTTGTTAAGTTCTAAATTTTCAATTAATTTAGAAGATGTTATAGCTTGTTCATCAAAATATATTAGAACTGCTCGATACGAAGGGACAATATCTTGAATTTCTAATATTTCTTTTTCTCGTATCCACCGTACCATTGCTGTGACATTACGATATGTCTCTTCGGATATTTTATTTTCAAAATAAATCATAATTGTCTGCTCGTTAATAAATCTTACATCCACTTTAAATCCCCCTTTGTATTGCAATAAACCAGTATTGAATACCTTTTCATTGTATCATTGAGAAGCACAAGTTGTTTAATAAGTAATTCAAATCGCATACAATAACAAATGATAATCAATTTGTTTTCTCGGAAATATTTTGCTTTTTTAAAATGGAGTAGTTAATATTGTAACTCTTACACTAATTTAGGTTCTGCTATCATTCGGTCTGATGGAAAATTTTTACTTTTCATCTGTCCGATTTTTTGATTTTGAATATAAAAAAGCACGACCGAAGTATCATTAACACACTTCAATCGCGCAATTAAACAATCTATTTGATCATTTATTGGATATTAACAATTTTTACGTTCATTTCGCCACCATTAGGTAGTGGAACACGAACTTCATCATCTAAACCTTTACCAATTAACGCTTTAGCCATTGGTGATTCATTTGAAATCTTACCATTAAATGCATCTGATTCAGCTGAACCAACGATTTGATAACTTTCCTCTTCATCACCTGGTAATTCTACAAACGTTACTGTTTTACCAATTTTAACAACGTTGTTATCTCCAGTATCTTCAATGATTAATGCATTTCTTAACATATGCTCAATTCTTTGAATATCTTGTTCGATGAATCCTTGTTCATCTTTTGCTGCATCATACTCAGAGTTCTCTGATAAGTCACCAAATGAACGTGCAACTTTAATTTTCTCTACAACTTCAGGACGCTTAACTGTTTTTAATTCTTCAAGTTCACGCTCTAATTTTTCAAAACCTTCTTGAGTCATTGGATATTGCTTTTGATTTTCCATATTGTCATCTTCCTTTACTGAATTATACTATTGCTTGCTAACTAAAGACTGAATTTTTGTTGTCATAATATCTATTGCAACTTTATTGCTCCCACCTTCAGGAATAATTATATCAGCATATTTCTTAGTCGGTTCAATAAATTGGTCATGCATAGGTCTAACAACACTTAAATATTGATTGATAACAGAGTCCATTGAACGCCCACGCTCTTTAGTATCTCGTGTTAAACGGCGTAATATTCTCAAGTCTGCATCTGTATCAACATATATTTTAACATCCATCATATCACGTAATACCTTATTTTCTAAAGCGAAAATACCTTCTACGATAATAACATCTTTAGGTTTAAAATCAATGGTAATGTCACTTCTTGTATGACTAGCATAATCATATGTCGGTACTTCTACTGCTTTACCATTTTTCAAGTCTTTAAGATTTTCAATTAATAAATCATTATCGAATGCAAATGGATGGTCATAATTGGTTTCTAGGCGCTCGTCGAAAGTCAAGTGCTTTTGATCTTTATAATAGTAATCTTGAGCAAGTAAAGCGACACTATGACCTTCTAAGTTTTTCATAATTTCGTTAGTTACAGTTGTTTTTCCTGAGCCAGATCCACCAGCTATGCCAATGATTGTAGTAGCTTTCATTAGCCAATTTCCTTTCTCATCATGTTGTTTGGATATATCGGGCGATCCACTTTAATTTGAACGATTTGTAATGGATGGCGCGCCGCGTCTAAGCTGTTACCTTCTTCATCATAAATTGCTTCTACTACTTGTGTAAATGTTTCAATTTCTGGACCAAAGAATTCTATTTCTTGACCTGGTTTAAAGTTATTTCGTTGTTGAATAGTCGCAATTTTTGTATCTTCATTATAGTCTAATACCAAACCACAAAAATCAAATGGTGATTTTTTAGATTGTTGTTGACCAAACATCTGTTCTTCATAACCAGGTGTTCCCTCAAAGAATGCTGGTGCAGTGTCTCTATTTGCACATTTATCTAACTCTATTAACCATTCCGGATTAATCTTAAAATTGTCAGGATCTGCCGCATACGCATCAATGACTTTACGATATACTGAGACAACTGTTGCAATATAATGAATTGACTTCATACGTCCTTCAATTTTTAATGAGTCCACACCAATATCCATCATTTGAGGAATTGATTCGATTAATTTTAAATCTTTAGGACTCATCGCAAACGGTGTAACTTCACCTTGATTATAAAAAACATCAAGTTCACCATTATCATCAACTTCTAATAATTCATAATCCCAACGGCAACTTTGACAGCAACCGCCTCTGTTGGAATCCCTTGCAGTCATATGATTACTTAATGTACATCTACCTGAATAGGCGATACACATAGCACCATGAATAAATGCTTCGATTTCAATATCTACTTTTTCCTTCATTTCACGCATTTCCATCGCGCCGGTCTCACGTGCTAATACAACACGATCCAATCCTTCTTCTTTCCAATATTCTACAGCTTTGTAATTAGAAAGTGATTGTTGAGTAGATAAATGAATTTCAAGTTTTGGCGCAACTTCTTTACATGTTTCGATAATTAAAGGATCTGCAACAATGATACCTGTCGCACCAGTCTTTTCCAAATTACGCAAATATGATTCTAGACCTTCAATATTCTCATCATGTGCAATAATATTTGTCGTAACATAAATTTTGGCACCGTAACGGTTCGCAAATTCAACACCTTCAGCTATTTCTTCCATCGTGAAATTATCAGCATTTGAACGTAATCCATATTCTTGACCACCTAAAAATACGGCATCAGCGCCATAATGTACTGCTATTTTTAACTTTTCTAAGTTTCCAGCAGGTGCTAATAATTCTGGTTTCTTCATAACTGTTTTAGGAGTTGATTTAATCTCTTCTATTGTCTTCATGATTAACCTCCTTAATATACCGTTTGTTTATATAAGAAACCTTCGTCAAATGGTCGATGATCAGGTTGAATTTCTTCAATTGGGTCCATCAACATAAATTTCTCATCTTCATAGATTTCAGGATCTTCATTGTACAAATCTATCGCTTGACGATACTGTTCCGTTACCACATTAATATATTCTTCCGTTTGTAGAATACCATCGATTTTAAATGAATCTATACCCGCCTCAAAAAATGGTGCTAATTCTTCAATTAAACAAATGTCGTTTGGTGACATAATGTGCGTACCATTGTAATCTTCGTAAACTGGGTAATTATTTTGTCTTTCTTCATCATAAAGTAATAAAGATTGTTCATCATTGCGACGTTCAATTTTCATTTGGCGATCTTGGAACGTATAATAATTGCCTAGTAGCATACGCTTTGATTGGAACATACAAGTCATTCCTTGAACTTGCACCTCAATTTCCACATTTGAATTTTCTTTTATATTAATAATTTCATCCAAATTCAGCTCACGTGCTAAGACAGCTCTTGATGCGCCTCTTTTACCCCAGTAATTACATTGAAAATGATTAGTTACTAACGTCTCTGCATTCCAATGAAGTGGTATTGGATTCTCTTGCGCCTTCACATACATTACTACTGCTGGATCCCCGAAAATAATTCTGTCAACTCGTATTTCATGTAAAAAATTAATATAATCTTCTACAGCATCTAAATGATAATTATGAAATAATCCATTCACCGCCGCATATACTTTTTTATCGTTTTTGTGAGCTAATGCGACAGCCTCTGTCATTTGTTGTCTATTGAATTCCCCTGGAAGTCTTAAACCAAACTTTTGCTCGCCAATTACAAAAGCATCTGCACCTAAATCAATAAGTGTTTCCATATGGCTTAATGACTTGGGTGTGACAAGTAATTCTGTCATAGTCATTCTCCTTTAATTGAAATCGCTAATCCATCGTCTATATTTAAAAAATTCGTTGTATATCCTGGTTGCTTTATTAACCACTCATTATAATCTTGAACCTTTTTAACCATTTGTCTTACATTTCTCGATCTAACAATCCCAATATCCGATACAAAACCGTGATATAAAACATTATCTGTAATTACGAGACCTTGGTGCTTTAAAAGTGGTGTATATATTTCAAAAAATTTCTTTGATTGCGCTTTTGCTGCATCAATAAATATCATATCATAAACTTTGTCATTTACATTTTCAAATTGCTCTAAAGCATTACCTTCAATAATTCGAACCTGGTTTTCAAAATGATAAGTAGCTAAATTTTGTTTAGCATATTGAATCATCGTTTCATTACGCTCTATCGTTGTGACATGAATGTCATCAGATATAGAAGCGAATTGCATAGAACTATAGCCGATTGCTGTACCAATTTCTAAAATATTTTTAACATTATTCATACGAATTAATTGCTTAATTAAATCTAATGTTAAACGATCTACAATTGGCACTTCATTTACTTCGGCAAATTCACGCAAAACTTCGATTGAACTATTTTGATGTTGATGTAAATCTATTAAATATTTTTTATTTAGGTCATCCATGTTTTAAACTTCCTTTATGTAAAATAAGTCAATATGATTATGACAATAAAATAAATCAGCCTTCACAATTGATTATAATTTTGCCAACCAATTAAATGACTGATTTCGTGTTAGACGCAAAGCTATTTTATTTATAGAAGCGAATCATTCATATAAAATTTAACTTTAGATATTTTACCATATTTTCAATAAAATTATAAGCGTTAATTATTTATACATTGCTTAACTTAAAAAAATACTCTTGCCTCCCCATCTTAAGGTTAGCAAGAGTAAAATCTTTTTAATTATTCTTCCATTTCAGTATTTACAACTTCTTCAATCATGTCCCATTCTTCATCAGTTTCGATTGGTACTAACTTACCACCGTCACCTGACTCATCTGGTTCATTGATCATTGGTACAAGCTCAATCATATCGTCTTCATCTGATTGAGCACCTTCTTCAGCTAAGATAACATACTCTTTTTTGAATTCAGGATGATAAAATTCTAAAACTTTTCGGTATAAAACTTCATTTCCCTCTTCATCGAATAAAGTTAATAATTCTTCTTCGTTATTAATTTCTAGTTGTGAATCATGATTATGTTCAGTCATAGTAAAATCTCCTTTTAATGTAGTGAATCTAAATAGCCTTGTAAAATAAATACCGCTGCCATTTTATCAATCACTTGTTTTCTTTTTTGTCTTGAAACATCTGCTTCTAATAATGATCGTTCAGCAGCCATTGTGCTTAATCTTTCATCCCACATCACAATCTCAATAGAAGGATAAGCTTCTAATAATTTTTCTTTATATGTTAACGAAGCTTCGCCTCGAAATCCTATTGAATTATTCATGTTTTTAGGTAGTCCTATTACGACTGTACCCACATTATGTTTTTTAATAATGTCTACTAATTGGTCAATACCTAATTCATTATTTTCTTCATTGATTCGGAGTGTGTCTAATCCTTGTGCCGTCCAACCCATTATATCACTAATTGCAATTCCTACCGTTCTACTACCGACATCGAGTCCTAAAATTTTATGTTGTAACATAAATTATTTATTTTGCTCTTTTAAATAGTAAGAAACAAGTTCTTCCATAATAACATCTCTATCAATATGACGAATTTGATTTCTTGCTTCATTTTGGCGTGGAATATACGCAGGGTCACCTGATAATAAATAACCTACAATTTGGTTTACGGCATTATATCCTCGTTCATCTAATGTTCGATAAACATTATTTAAAACATCTCTTACATCTTGCGTTGGAAGTTCTTCATAGTCGAATTTCATTGTTTTATCAAAGTTTTCCATTTGCGACACTCCTTTAATTACAAATATAACTCACTATCATCATACAATATTATGGCTTTAAATTATAGATTTTTAATGTAATCTTTAATAAAGCTTAATGATTTTGAGATATTTTCAGGTTGTGTACCGCCACCTTGAGCCATATCTGGACGACCGCCACCTTTACCACCAACGATTGGTGCCATTTGTTTGATAAGATCACCGGCTTTAACGTTATTTGTTAAAGATTTAGGGACAGTTGCAACCATCGATACTTTATCATCAACATTACTTGCAAGAATGATAATTGTATCTTGTAGTTTAGATTTAAAATCGTCCATTGTCGAGCGAATTGCTTTCGCATTTGGTACATCCACTTCAGTAACCAATACTTTATAGCCATTGATTTCTTCAACTTGATTTTCAATATTACCCATTTTAAGTGATGTGATTTCTTTGTCACGTTGCTCTAATTGTTTTAATAATGCTTTTTCTTCATCTTGTAATTGTGTTAACTTATCGACTACTTGATCATCAGATTTCACTTTCAGCTGTGATTTCATCGTATTAAATTTCTCTTGAATATCTTCTAAATATAAGAAAGCTGCTTTACCTGTTAATGCTTCAATACGACGCACACCAGCTCCTGTACCTGACTCACTTACTATTTTGAATAAGCCAATTTCAGAAGTATTGCGGACATGAATACCACCACATAATTCAATTGAAAATGGTGCCATATTTACTACACGCACAACATCACCATATTTTTCACCGAATAATGCCATTGCGCCCATTTCTTTAGCTGAAGCAATATCCATTTCTTGAATGTTAACGTCAATACCTTTCCAAATTTCTTCATTTACTAAGCGTTCAACTTGATCAATTTCATCATTAGTCATTGGACCAAAATGAGAGAAATCAAAACGTAAACGATCTGCTTCTACTAGTGAACCAGCTTGGTTAACATGATCACCCAGTACTGATTTCAACGCTGCATGTAATAAATGTGTTGCACTATGGTTCTTTTGAATGTCACGTCGATCATTTTGGTTCACTTCAGCAGACACTGTAGCGCCAACATTTACTTGGCCAAATTGTACTACTCCTTTATGCAAGTTTTGACCATTTGGTGCTTTGGTTACTTCACTAACAGCAATTTCAAAATTGTCATTATAAACAATACCTGTATCCGCAACTTGTCCACCACTGACTGCATAAAATGGTGTTTCCGTTAACATGAAGTATACTGTTTCACCCGCTTCAACTTGTGAAACTTCTTCACCATTATATATCAAGTGTGTTAGTGTTGTTTGAGCTGTCGCAGTATCATAACCAACAAAAGTACTTGCAGATGTAATATTTTTCAATACTTCACTTTGAACTTGCATTGATTGAGAATTTTGACGTGCTTGACGTGCACGATCACGTTGTTGTTGCATTTCTGACTCGAATGTTGTCATATCAACTTTCAATCCTGCTTGCACTGCTATTTCTTCAGTTAATTCAATTGGGAACCCGTACGTATCATACAATTTAAATGCATCTTTCCCATTAATTTCATTTGTTGTCGCTTTAGCTTTTTTAATTAATTCATTTAAAATCGCTAAACCATCTTCTAATGTTTCATGGAATCGTTCTTCTTCAGACTTTATAACACGCTTAATGAAATCTGCTTTTTCCTTAACATTTGGATAATATGGTTCCATAATGTCTGCAACAATATCAACAAGTTTGTACATAAATGGCTCATTGATTCCTAACGTTTGACTAAAACGAACGGCACGACGTAACAATCGACGTAATACATATCCTCTACCTTCATTGGCAGGTAATGCACCATCAGAAATTGCAAATGCAATCGTACGAATGTGGTCAGCAATTACTTTAAATGCCACATCTTGTTCGTTGTTTACTAAATATTGTTTACCTGATACTTTTTCGATTTCATTCATTATAGGCATAAATAAATCTGTTTCATAGTTAGTACGTACATTTTGAGAAACTGAGGCCATACGCTCAAGCCCCATGCCAGTATCAATGTTTTTATTAGGTAATGGTGTGTAACTATGATCTTTATTATGATTGAATTCACTAAATACTAAGTTCCATACTTCAAGATAGCGTTCATTTTCTCCACCTGGATACATTTCTTCTGCCGGATCGTCTTGTCCATATGCTTCTCCGCGATCATAGAAAATCTCAGTGTTTGGTCCTGAAGGCCCTTCACCAATATCCCAGAAGTTACCTTCAATGCGAATAATACGACTTTCTTCAAGCCCAATATCTTTATGCCAAATGTTGTATGCTTCCATATCTTCCGGATGAATCGTAACGTACAATTTATCTGGCTCCATCCCCATCCATTTATCACTCGTTAAAAATTCCCAAGCAAATTCAATCGCTTCTTGTTTAAAATAATCACCAATTGAGAAGTTACCTAACATTTCAAAGAATGTATGGTGACGCGCTGTGAAACCAACATTTTCAATATCATTTGTACGAATAGCTTTTTGAGAGTTTACAATTCTTGGCTTTTTAGGTGTTTCACGTCCATCAAAATATTTCTTTAATGTTGCTACACCTGAATTAATCCATAATAATGTATCATCATCAATTGGCACTAATGGTGCAGAAGGTTCAACCATATGTCCTTTTTCAACAAAGAAATCTAGATATTTTTGTCTAATTTCACTCGCTTTTAACTTTTTCATCTTTTACACATCCTATTTACTGTTTTTAAATTACCATTCCATAAAAATTGATGACACAGATAGTCGATTTGAAAAACTAGTATAAATCAATATCATTTTTTATTATTAAAAAATAAAAAACGCCCATCCTCAAAAGGGACGAACGTTATCGCGGTACCACCCTAGTTATAAATGCAATTCAACACATTTATCACTTTAAATCGACTATACAGTTGTGCATAAAGTAGCGTTCACTAATGTTTGTTGTACTTTTCACCAACCAGTACATCTCTGATAAACAAATCATTAACTACTCATCTTTATACGAATTTAATTCTATTTTAGTTACATTTACTCTTGTTGTCAACGTTCTATAAAGTCATACGGCGTGATTTCTCCCATATTAATCATTGGGTCAATTTTAAACATTGTAGCTTCCGTTAATACATTTATATCTGTTTTTGTTGAATCAGACGTAACTTCTCCACTATCATTCGATGACATTGGCGCTTCTACTTGATCATCTATTGTCGTTTGTGAAGCTCCTGTATCATTAGTTGCTGTGTTTTCCAGCATTTCTTCATCTTCTGAATTAAAATAATTTTTCAACAATGTACATAATTGTGTTAAACGCGCTTGACCATTTGTTTTTAATCCAATATCAAATGCTTCTGGATCACCAAGTAGAACTAAACTCGTTTTCGCTCTAGTTAAACCAGTATATAATATCGGTCTTTGTAACATTCTAAAATACTGTTTAACAATAGGCATGATAACAATAGGAAATTCTGAACCTTGTGATTTATGGATTGATGTACAATAAGCATGTGTTAATTCCATCATATCTTGTTTCGTAAATGTAATTTCATTACCTTCAAAATCCACAACAAGTACATCTTTATTAAGGGCATTTTCTTTCGCCCAAAAAATACCAACAATAACTCCTATGTCACCATTGAATATGTTATCATTTGGCCTATTAACAAGTTGTAATACTTTGTCACCTTTTCTAAAGACTACATCACCAAACTCAATTTCTCGTGTGTCTTTCTTTTTAGGGTTTAAAATATCTTGTAAAACTTGATTTAAACGTTTAATACCGGCATTTCCTTTATACATTGGTGCAAGCACTTGAATATCAGCCATAGTATACCCTTTATTAACAGCACTAGTAACTACCTTCTCTACAACTGTTGGTATTTGGTTTGCCTGACAGTTAATAAAACTTCTATCATGAAAACGCTGTGTAATATCAATTTTCTGACCCAACTTCATTCGATGTGCTAATTCTATAATGCTTGAACCATCTTGTTGACGATATACTTCAGTCAGATTAACTCGTGGTATAGCTTTCGATTCAATTAAATCTTTAAATACTTGACCAGGACCTACAGAAGGCAATTGGTCCTCATCACCTACAAATATCAATTGTGCATCTAAAGGAACTGCACTTAAAAATTGGTGGAACAACCAAGTATCTACCATAGACATCTCATCAATGATTATGAGTCGTGCGTTTATTTCATTTTCTAATATATCCTCTGGCTTTGTGTCTTGATTCCAACCTATTAAACGATGAATCGTCATAGCTTCTAATCCAGTTGACTCTTGTAGTCTCTTGGACGCTCTTCCTGTTGGCGCTGCTAATACAACTGGATAATCATCATTGACATAATCATCATAATCTAATGATAAGCCATGAATCTCAGCATATAATTCAACAATACCTTTAATTACTGTCGTTTTTCCTGTTCCCGGTCCACCGGTTAATAGCATCACCTTAGAATTGATAGCCGTTTGCAAAGCTTCTTTTTGTGAAGCTGCATAGTTCACTTGATTCGCATCTTCTATTTCACCAATATGCATTTGTAAATCTGACTGTTCAATTTCTGTAAGTTTATTTGTATGCGTCTTTATTCTGAATAAGTTTTGAACACTTTTGATTTCAGAATAATACAAACTTGGAATTGCAACTTGTTCATTGTCAATAATTAGTCGTTTTTCCTCATTTAAGTATTGCAACATTTCGTCTAATTTTTCAGGTTCGATGACCTCTTCATCTTGATAATTTAATACATCAACCGTTAAATCTATAACAACATTGATAGGCAAATATGTATGTCCCTGTTTAATACATTCTTCTTCTAACGTATAGAGCAACGCAGCTTTTAATCGTTCATTATCGTTATAAGCGATACCAATATTTCTAGCAAGTTGATCTGCTTTATTAAAACCAATACCTTTAATATCATAAATCAATTGATATGGATTTCGATCTAAAATAGTCAGTGTATCGCCGAGATAAAACTGATAAATTGCCATTGAAAGTTTAGGACCAAACCCTAAATCATGTAAACGAATCATTATTTTTTCAGATTCTTGATTTGCTGAAATTTGTTCTGCAATTTGTTTCTGTTTCTTTTTAGATAATCCCGAAACTTTTTCTAGCACTGAATGGTCATCTAATATATCATTTATCGCATTGTCACCTAATGTATTAACAATATTTTGAGCTGTCTTTTTACCTACACCTTTAAACAAATCACTAGATAAATAACTTATAATTGCTTCTTTCGTTTGTGGCATTTCTTTTTCAAAAGTCTCTGCTTTTAATTGTTTACCATAACGTGGATGATCAACAACTTGCCCTTTAAATGTGTAGACATCGCCTTCAACAATATTCGGAAGAAACCCTACAACAGTTGGCATTGTATCAAAGTCTTCATTTGTTTCAATAGTATCTACTTTAAGCACTGTATAAAAATTATCACTGTTTTGAAACAATATCGCTTCAACAGTACCTTTGATCATTGAATAATCAAATAGTGTAGGGTCTGACATGTTACTCCTCCTCTTTCATTTTAGTGAATGTTTTCAGCGCATGCTGACTTAATAAGTGTTTAGAGTCGATAGTCACAGCTTCTTTAAAATGAGTTATTGCTTCATCAATATCTTCATTTTTCATAAATAACGCTAAGCCCAAATTGTATCTTGCATCAACATGATTTTTATCAATCGTTAATACATGTTTAAGTTGAGTTATGGCTTCATTAAACATTTCTAATTGACATAATACAAGACCATATTGAAATTGAACTTCTGCATCTTTGTCTTTATCTAGTTCCGCAGCAGTCATTAAATACGGCAATGCCAGCTTAAATGATTCTAACTGATTAAACGCCATACCGATCATATAATTACAATCAACTTGTTCAATCTCTGTTTGTAATGCTTGTTGATATAATTTAATAGCTTCTTGATAACGTTGCTGATTATAATATACATTTGCTAGATTATAAAATACGACGCCATTCTTCGGATCTATTGTTAAAGCTTTTTGGAAAAAGCGCTCTGCCTTTTCAATCTCATTCGCATCAGCAAGTACGATACCAGCATTAATATAATTTTCAATAATTGTAGGATTTTCTTCGATATTTCCGAACAATGCTTGTAACGCTTCTTCTATTTTTCCATTTTGTATGTATTGATAAATTGTTTGTTGATCTATCATTTACGAACCTCATTTCTCATCAATTATAACATCTTGATAAATTGTATGTCTCGAATCACTTAACAACGAATAAAATATAATCTAATATCATCTTCATTCATGAAAAAGCGGGAATGGAATAGAAATGATTAAGAACCATTAACGGTTTATTATGTAATGGTTCTTCCACATTAGCCACTACTATTATGTACTTAAAAATAGGAATACATAATTAGACTCATGCATAGGGAGTGGGACAGAAATGATATTTTAACAAAATTAAATTCGTTTATCCCCAACTCGCATTGCCTGTAGAATTTCTTTACGAAATTCTCTGTGTTGGGGCCCCATCCCCAACTTGCACATTATTGAAATCTGACTTTTGGTCAGCTTCTGTGTTGGGGCCCCGTCCCCAACTTCCATTGCCTGTTGAAATTGGGGTCCCAATTTCTCTGTGTTGGGGCCCCGCCAATATAACATTGTAGAGCCTAGGACATTGTGATGTCCCAGACTCTATCATCATGAATTATTCTCATCAAAAACTGTCTTTCGTCATTTTCGACGTTGAAACTTCAAATAAGTAATTTATTGTTGCCATTGTTTATACAACATAATTTAATTGACCTTCATTTTTGAACACATCGTCAATTGTTGCTCCACCAAGACACACATCACCTTGATAAAAAACAACTGCTTGTCCAGGTGTGATTGCTCTTACTGGCTCAGCAAAAGTAACACGTAGTGCATGGTCGTTTTCACGTTTCACAAAAACTTTCGTATCTTTTTGGCGATATCTAAATTTAGCTGTACATTCAAAACCTTGATCTAAGTCATTATCTTCTGGATTTACAAATGAATAGTCTGAAGCAATTAAGTAATCACTGTATAATGCATCGTGATGGAATCCTTGTTCTACATATAAAACATTATCTTTTAGATTTTTACCGACAACAAACCAAGGATCGCCATCTCCACCTATACCTAAACCATGTCTTTGTCCTATTGTGTAATACATCAACCCACTATGTTTACCCATTTTCTTACCATCAAGTGTTATCATATCACCCGGTTGCGCAGGTAGATATTGAGATAAAAATGTTTTAAAGTTTTTTTCGCCGATAAAACAAATACCTGTAGAATCTTTTTTCTTAGCAGTAACTAGTCCTTGTTCTTCAGCAATTCGACGCACTTCAATCTTTTCGATGTCGCCAATTGGGAACATCACTTTTGAAAGTTGTTGTTGGGATAATTGATTCAAGAAGTATGTTTGATCTTTATTATTATCTACACCACGTAACATTTCAACATGACCATCTTCATGACGATGTATGCGTGCGTAATGCCCTGTTGCTACATAATCTGCACCTAAATTCATCGCATGATCTAAAAAGGCTTTAAACTTAATTTCTTTATTACACATAACGTCTGGGTTTGGAGTACGACCTTTTTTATATTCATCTAAGAAATACGTAAAGACTTTATCCCAATATTCTTTTTCAAAATTAACAGCGTAATATGGAATGCCAATTTGATTACACACTTCAATAACATCGTTGTAATCTTCAGTTGCAGTACATACGCCATTTTCGTCAGTGTCATCCCAGTTTTTCATAAATATGCCAATGACATCATAACCTTGTTCTTTTAAGACGTGGGCTGTTACAGAACTATCTACACCGCCTGACATACCAACGACAACACGTATATCTTTATTTGACAATTATGACTCCTCCTTAAATTTAAAATATATTTTATGAATTTCAGCTACAATTGCATTAATTTCATTTTCAGTAGTCAATTCGTTAAAACTAAATCGAATCGAATGATTTGATCGCTCTTCATCTTCGAACATTGCATCTAAAACATGCGACGGTTGTGTAGAGCCTGCTGTACATGCAGATCCAGACGACACATAGATTTGTGCCATATCCAACAATGTTAACATCGTTTCAACTTCAACAAACGGAAAATATAGATTTACAATATGGCCTGTAGCATCCGTCATTGAACCATTTAATTCAAATGGAATCGCTCTTTCTTGTAATTTAACTAAAAATTGTTCTTTTAAATTCATTAAATGAATATTGTTATCGTCTCGATTCTTTTCTGCTAATTGTAATGCTTTAGCCATCCCGACAATTTGTGCAAGATTTTCAGTACCTGCACGGCGTTTCAATTCTTGTTCACCGCCAAGTTGAGGATAATCTAATGTGACATGGTCTTTAACTAATAATGCACCGACACCTTTTGGTCCTCCAAACTTATGAGCAGTAATACTCATTGCGTCGATCTCAAATTCGTCAAACTTAACATCAAGATGTCCAATTGCTTGAACCGCATCAACATGGAAATATGCATTTGTCTCAGCAATAATATCTTGAATATCATAAATTTGTTGCACTGTGCCAACTTCATTATTTACAAACATAATAGATACTAAAATCGTCTTATCTGTAATTGTTTCTTCAAGTTGGTCTAAATCAATAGCACCTGTATCATCAACATCTAGATATGTTACATCAAAACCTTCTCGCTCTAATTGTTCAAAAACATGTAACACAGAATGATGTTCAATCTTCGATGTGATAATGTGATTACCCAATTGTTCATTTGCTTTTACTATGCCTTTAATTGCCGTATTATTCGATTCTGTTGCACCACTCGTAAATATAATTTCATGTGTATCTGCACCAAGTAATTGTGCAATTTGACGTCTTGACTCATCTAAATATTTACGCGCATCTCTTCCCTTAGCATGTATTGATGATGGATTACCATAATGCGAATTGTAAATCATCATCATCGCATCTACTACTTCAGGTTTTACTGGTGTGGTCGCAGCATAATCTGCATAAATTTCCATGTTTGGACACTCCTCACAATTTTATCAATGTTCCAATAATAGCACCTTACATACTATTTTTCTACTTTTCTGTTTAACTTTATTTATAATGTTTTTAATTATATTTTACCATTTTCTACACATGCTTTTCGATAGGCTTTTTTAAGTTTATCGCTTTATTCTTGTCTTTTTTATAAATTTTAGTATTTGCAGATATTTTTTCATTCGTAAAATGTAACGTACTATTATTTTGGTTATGAGCAATTTAATATTTATCTGGTTATTCGATTGGTATACTTCTTATATCATACAAAAGGAAGGACGATACAAAAATGGCGATTAAATATTCAGCATTAAACCTTGTCCCTATTCGAGAAGGTGAAGATGAACGAACAGCAATTAATGATATGGTTAAGCTCGCACAACATTTAGACGAATTATCATATGAAAGATATTGGATTGCTGAACACCATAACGCTCCCAACCTAGTAAGTTCAGCGACTGCTTTATTGATTCAACATACGTTAGAACATACGAAACACATACGTGTAGGTTCTGGAGGAATCATGTTACCTAACCATGCTCCATTAATCGTTGCGGAACAATTTGGCACGATGGCAACATTATTTCCAAATCGTGTCGATTTAGGATTAGGACGTGCACCTGGAACAGATATGATGACCGCAAGTGCATTAAGACGAGATCAACATGATGGTGTTTATAAATTTCCGGAAGAAGTTTCATTATTACAACAATATTTCGGTCCCGCTCACCAACAAGCATATGTTCGTGCTTATCCAGCAGTAGGTAAAAATGTGCCTTTATATATTCTTGGTTCTTCAACAGATTCTGCACATTTAGCTGCTCGTAAAGGGCTTCCATATGTGTTCGCTGGACATTTTGCACCTCAACAAATGAAAGAAGCTATCGAAATTTACAAAACGTTATTTGAACCTTCTGATGTATTAGACGAACCTTATGTTATTGTATGTTTAAATACAATCGTTGCTGAAAATGATGACGAAGCACAATATTTAGCTTCATCTATGGCACAAGTAATGGTTAGTATCACTCGTGGCAGAATGCAGCCCGTTCAACCGCCAACACATGAACTACAAAATATATTAACGCCGAGAGAATATGCGATGGCTATGGAAAGACAGAAAATATCATTAATAGGTTCAGAAAATACTGTTCAACAAAAAATTCAAGATTTTATGGAAACTTATGGTGAAGTCAACGAAATTATGGCAATAAGTTATATTTATGATAAAGATATGCAATTAGACTCTTATCGTCGGTTCAAGAATGTTATAAATCAGATAAATGAAAAAAACACTTTATAATGTGATAAATAAACTAAGTGAAAGTATGTATCCATAATATTAATAAAAATAAACAGTAACAGCATTTTGAATAAAAGATGTCTTTATTGTTCAATCATTTATTTTAGTAATGATTCAAATTCACTTAAAATTCTAAAGCAAATATGAAAGCGCCCCTTCAACTTTACACTGTGTTAGTGTTTATTTGATGGGGCGCTTTCAAAATATTGAAAAGCATATCCAAAATTTAAAGAAATTTATTTCTCTTTATCTTCATTTTCTTTTTTCTCTTCGTTATTCGATCCTGTATATTCATTTATCTTATCTTTTACATTTTTAACTTGTTCATTATCGCTATTTTTAAATTTTTCTACTGCGTCTTTAGCTTTATCCATAAAACTCATATTAATCGCTCCTCTTATATTTAATTAGTTTAATTGAACTTATTTTTTAAGTTTATCAATTGCATCAGTTATTTTGTTTTTAGCATTTTCAACAACTTCTTTTGCTTTACCAGTCGCTTTATCTTGCTGACCTTCTTTTTCTAATTCTTTGTTATCAGTAACGTTACCTACTGTTTCTTTAACATTTCCTTTAAATTGATCGAACTTACTTTCGTCTGCCATAGTGAAACCTCCTTGGATGTATATATTTATATACCACTAAGGAGGTTCGCTAAACATTATAATATGAAGTTTTTATGTTATAGTATAGTATTTATACGATTAAATATAAAACATGTATCCGTCTAAATCTTCGCTTGTATCTACATATTCCGCTAAATATTTCAATGTTGTATTATCTAAAACATCTCTCACTGCATCTCTCATGCGAATCCATAGTTGTTTTTGCGCAGGTGGTTCTGATTCAATACTTTCAACAAATGTAATTGGACCTTCCAACAGTCTTATAATATCCCCTGCTGAGATTTCTTCCGCTGGCACTCTTAATTGGTATCCACCTTTAGCACCGCGTACACTTCGAATTAACCCCGCATTTCTTAAAGGACCTACAAGCTGTTCTAAATATAAATCACTCAAATTATTTTCTTCAGCAATTGACTTTAATGATATACATCCTTGCCCCTCTTTTTTAGCAAGAGAAATCATCAATGTAAGTCCATATCTCCCTTTAGTAGAAATTTTCATTGTATAACCTCACTTAATTCGAATATTGATATTCCCATTTTAGCATTTTTTGAGTTAAGATAGTATAAGAAAGGTGTGACAAATGTGAGTACAGAACCATTAGCATCGAGAATGCGCCCAAAAAATATAGATGAAATCATTTCCCAACAACATTTAGTTGGACCAAGAGGCATTATCAGAAGAATGGTTGATACAAAAAAATTAACTTCAATGATTTTTTATGGTCCACCTGGTATAGGCAAAACAAGTATTGCCAAAGCAATTTCGGGCAGTACGCAATATAAATTCAGACAATTGAATGCTGTAACTAACACTAAAAAAGATATGCAACTTGTTGTTGAAGAAGCTAAAATGTCTGGTCAAGTTATCTTGTTATTAGATGAAATACATCGACTAGATAAAGCTAAACAAGACTTTTTATTACCTCATTTAGAAAATGGCAAAATCGTCTTGATCGGTGCTACAACTTCAAATCCTTATCATGCTATCAATCCAGCGATTCGTTCAAGAGCGCAAATTTTTGAGTTATATCCTTTAAATGATGAAGATGTGCGCCAAGCGTTAACTCGTGCAATAGAAGATGAAGAGAATGGTTTGAAAACATATCAACCCAAAATTGATGAAGATGCCATGACCTACTTTTCTACACAAAGTCAAGGTGATGTTCGTAGTGCGTTAAATGCATTGGAATTAGCTGTATTAAGCGCAGATAATGACAAAGACGGTTATCGACATGTTACATTGCAAGATGCTAAAGACTGTTTACAAAAAGGTGCATTTGTAAGTGATAAGGATGGGGACATGCATTACGATGTTATGAGCGCTTTCCAAAAATCTATCCGTGGTAGCGACGTCAATGCCGCTTTACATTATTTAGCACGATTAATTGAAGCTGGAGATTTACCTACAATAGTTCGACGATTACTTGTAATTAGCTATGAGGATATAGGCTTAGCCTCACCTAATGCTGGTCAGAGAACACTTGCTGCTATTGAATCAGCAGAACGTCTAGGTTTACCAGAAGCTAGAATTCCACTAAGCCAAGCAGTAATCGAACTATGCTTATCACCTAAGTCAAATTCAGCAATGAGTGCCATTGATAGTGCATTGTCCGATATTAGAAACGGTCATGTGGGCCAAATTCCAAACCATTTAAAAGATGGACATTATCAAGGTGCTAAAGATCTAGGCCGATCTATTGGTTACAAATATCCACACCAATATGTTAATGGCTATGTTTCACAGCAATATTTACCTGATAAACTTAAAAACAAAATTTATTATGAACCAAAAACGACATCTAAAAGTGAACAACAACTCAAAGAAATATATAACAACTTACTTAAACAAAGGCCGTAAAAATAAGATTAAATCGATTACCTTTGATATTTTAGCTATAATCAAATCAAAACTGACTAGTATACGAGGCATATTCTACTATGCTTGCGAACTAGTCAGTTTTAGTTTTATGGTGTGGTTACACTTGCCTTACGTTGAAAATTATGACTTTCAAAATGAATTATTGCCCTTTGTCTTTAATGCGACGAACTGGAATATCTTTTAATACGTCATTCACCACATAACTAGCACAAATTAATCCAACAACACTTGGCACAAAGGCATTTGAAGAAGGTGGCATTTGTCCTTTTCGATTGATAGCATTTTTATCTCCAACTATATCTTTTACATCTTCTCTTATGACAATTGGACTTTCATCTGAAAATACAACTGGAATCCCTTTACGAATTCCTAGTTTTTTCAATTTTTGACGAATAATTTTGGCCATTGGATCGGTATGTGTTTTAGAGATATCTGAAATTGTAAAACGTGTTGGATCTGTTTTATTTGCAGCACCCATACTGGAAATCACTTTAATCCCTCGGTCAAGACACTCTTTCATTAAGTGTACTTTGTACATTATTGTATCACTTGCATCTACAAAATAATCTATATCGTAGTTATCGAAAATTTCTTCATATGTCTCTTCTGTATAAAACATATGTAAGGGCGTGACTTTACAATCTGGATTAATTAATTTAATACGTTCTTCCATCAAAGAAACTTTACTTTGTCCTACCGTTGTAGTTAAAGCGTGTAATTGTCTGTTTACATTTGTAATATCAACATCATCTTTGTCTATTAATATAATATGACCAATATTCGTTCTTGCTAATGCTTCAGCAGCAAATGAACCAACACCTCCAACGCCAAGTATGACAACAGTTTGTTGCTTCAATAAATCTAAACCTTGTTGTCCAATCGCTAGTTCATTTCTTGAAAATTGATGTTTCATTATTTTACCTCTTTCACTGATTTATACATAAGTACATAGTAACTTAAAATTTTATATTTAGCATTATCGCTTTGATTATTTTCCCAAAATTCAACGAGGAAACATTTATTAAACGCTATAAAACCCAACTAATTCTTTATTAAAAACTTAAAGAAACGCATAAAAATACGCAAGACAAAGTCTTGCGTATCGATAGAGTCCGTATTGCCGTAGTTATAATAGCTTGATCATTCGGCCTGTTATATACAGGTGGGTGCCCTGTTTCTTGTTTTGTACGTCCTTCATATAAGGCGTGTACGCTGCAAGAAAACCCATTGGGCTCCCTTGATCAAAGAGTGTTAGGCCCAAATTAAAAAGCAAACTTACGAACAACTCAGATGACTATCTTATGATGTTATATTACCACATAATTAAAATTAATGAAATTATAACAAACCAAAGTTTATTGATTTTTTAAAATTTAGTGACGAATTCGCAAAGAAAGTTCTTCTAATTGTTTATCAGAAACTTCACCAGGCGCATTCGTTAATAAACATGTAGCAGATGCTGTTTTAGGGAATGCGATTGTATCTCTCAAGTTTGTTCTATTAGTCAATAACATGACTAATCGGTCTAATCCTAATGCAATACCGCCATGTGGTGGTGCACCATATTTAAATGCATCTAGTAAGAAGCCGAACTGTTCTTGTGCTTGTTCTTTAGTAAATCCAAGAACTTCGAACATTTTTTCTTGTAACTCACCATCATGAATTCTGATTGAACCGCCACCTAATTCATAACCATTTAATACTATGTCATAAGCATTTGCCTCAGCTTCTTCTGGCGCAGTGCCAAGCTTAGCAATATCAGCTTCTTTTGGAGATGTAAATGGATGATGTGCTGCAACGTAACGTTTCGCATCTTCATCATATTCCAATAATGGCCAATCTGTCACCCATAAGAAGTTTAATTTTGTTTCATCGATTAAACCTAATTCTTTAGCTAATTTGACACGTAATGCACCTAAACTTTGTGCAACGACATTTGGTTTGTCTGCAACAAACATTACTAAGTCACCAGCTTCAGCACCAGTTAATGTAAGTAATGTTTCAACATTTTCTGTTTCAAAGAAACGTCCAATTGGACCTGTCAAACCATCTTCCACAACTTTAACCCACGCTAATCCTTTAGCACCATAGATGTTTACAAATTCTGTTAAAGCATCCATATCTTTACGAGTATATTGTTCAGCTGCACCTTTAGCGACAATTGCTTTAATTTCACCATCATTTTCAACAGTATCTTTAAATACTTTAAAGTCCATATCACGTCCTAATTGAGAAACGTCAATTAATTCCATTTCAAAACGCGTATCTGGTTTATCAGAACCATAGCGACGCATCGCTTCTTTATATGTCATGCGTGGGAAAGCGCCATTAATTTCAACGCCTTTAACTTCTTTAACAACTTTTTTAAGCATTTCTTCACCCATTTGCATCACATCTTCTTGGTCTACAAAACTCATTTCAATATCGACTTGTGTAAATTCAGGTTGACGATCTGCACGTAAATCTTCGTCACGGAAGCATTTTACGATTTGGTAGTATTTGTCAAATCCACTAATCATCAATAATTGCTTAAATAATTGTGGTGATTGTGGTAATGCATAAAATTCACCATCATGAACACGAGATGGTACTAAATAGTCACGTGCACCCTCAGGTGTTGACTTCGTTAGTACTGGTGTTTCGATGTCAAAGAACCCTTCATCATCCAAATATTGACGAATAGAACGTGTAATTTGATGTCTCATTTTAAATGTTTGCGCTAACTCTTGACGACGTAAATCTAAATAACGGTATTTTAATCGAATATTTTCATCAACGTTAACATTTTCTTCATTTATAGAAAATGGTGGTGTCTCAGATTTATTAATCACTTTAATATTTGTAACTTGTACTTCAACTTGGCCAGTTTTAATTTTAGGATTAACTGTTTCAGGGTCACGCTTCGTAACTGTACCTTGAACTTCTACAACATATTCAGAACGTACTGTTTCAGCAATTTTCAATGCCTCTTCTGAAAATGCAGGATTAAACACGACTTGTACAATTCCTTCTCTATCTCTTAAATCAACGAAAATCAATCCACCTAGGTCACGACGATTGTTAACCCATCCTTTTAATGTAATTTCTTGTCCTAAAAATGCTTCAGTAACTAATCCACAATAAGTTGTTCTCTTACTCATATTTTAACGCCCTCTCTACTTCTTAAAATATTCGACTAATGCGTCTAATTCAATTGTTTCAGATTCACCAGTTGTCATATTTTTAACATCGATTTTATTATTTTCTAATTCTTGATCACCAATAACGATTGTAAACTTGGCACCTAAACGGTCTGCTTGTTTCATTTGTCCTTTAATTTTACGCTGTAAGTAGTCTTTATCTGCTTTAATACCATTATGTCTCAAATGATTTAATAACTTCACAGCATATCGATCTGCTTGATCACCCATTGTAACAATGAATAAATCTAAGTTTTCTTCAATATCTAATTCGATACCTTCTTCTTCAAGTGCAAGCAATAATCGTTCTATACTTAGCGCAAAACCAATACCTGTTTCACTTGGACCATCTAGCAATTCTAATAAACCATTATAACGGCCACCACCACAAAGCGTTGTAATGGCACCATCATAGTTAGGGTTATCCATCATTAATTCAAATGCTGTATGTGTATAATAATCCAATCCACGAACTAAGTTAGGATCTTCAATATATGGAATACCTAAATCATCTAAATAAGCTTTTACTTGTTCATAATATGCCTTAGATTCCTCATTTAAGAAATCAGTGATTCTAGGTGCAGTCTTAATCGCTTCTTTATCACGGTCAACTTTACAATCCAAAATTCGCATCGGATTTGTATGCAAACGTGATTGACAATCTGAACAAAATTCATGAATTACTGGTTCAAAGTGTTTCACTAACGCTTCGTTATATTCTTTTCGAGACGCCATATCCCCTACACTATTAATAACAAGCTTTAAATGTTTTAATCCAAATGATTGATAAATATGCATAACCATAGCTAATACTTCTGCATCTACGCTAGGATTTTCAGCACCAATAGCTTCTACACCAAATTGATTAAATTGACGATAGCGCCCTTTTTGCTTACGTTCATATCTAAACATCGGTCCATTGTAATAAAGTTTAATTGGTTGGTTTGGATTACCTTGCATTTTATGTTCAATATATGAACGCACAACTGCAGCTGTTCCCTCAGGTCTTAATGTAATACTTCTATCGCCTTTATCTTTAAATGTATACATTTCTTTTTGTACGACATCGGTTGAATCACCAACACCTCTTGCAAAAAGATCTGTACTTTCAAAAATTGGTGTTCTTATTTCTTTATAATTATAAAATGTCATTAATTCATCTAATTGATTTTCAATGTAACGCCATTTCTTTGAATCTTCAGGTAAAATATCCTGCGTCCCTCTAGGTATTTTAATCATTTTGACATCTCCCTCGGCAAACTATTTTATTTAATTACCTTTTTAAAACTAAAACTATATACGATCACTTAACTTTGCATGATAAATCATAATTTTAAAAGCAAAAGAAAAAGCCCTTGCACAGCCTGAAACTGCACAAGGGACGAATATCCGTGTTGCCACCCTCATTGGTTTAAAAAACATGCCTAATTGTAATCATCATTACTTTTTATAAGCGTGCATTAAATAAACCCACTCAAAACGTTTAACGTACGTTTAACGGCTTTACTTTTCATAAAGCACCTCTTCTTGTGTTCAATGTATATAAACTACTCAGCATAATCTTTCAGTCTATGGATTATATTCCTACACAATCTTAGTTAGATTGCTACCTATTTCATTTACCATTTCAAGAATACTAACGGTTTTAGTTATAAAATTCAATATCAATGATAACTACTTTCACATATTTTTGCAAGCCCTACGCAGAAAAATAAATTTTAAGGCCATCAACAATTGCTTGTTCTAAAATTTGTCTATGTAATTGATCTTTAATCATCGTTTCATCAGTTGGGTTACTAATATAACCTAATTCTAATAAAACAGCAGGAACTTTTGTTTGTCTTAACACTTGATAATTTTCTTGTCTTGAACCGCGATTAGAAAGTAGACCTTTCTTCTGAATCGTAGCGTCTAACGTATCTGCTAAAGCTCTTTGATTATCATGATACCAATAAACTGTCATTCCATTTGCATTAGATGATTCTAATGCATCATTATGTATACTCAAATAGGCATCGCCTTTGATATCACGATTTTCTAGTGAAACATATGTATCGTCTGTTCTTGTCATCTTAACAGTTGCGCCTTCTTTTTCTAAAGTACGCTGCAATTCTTTTGCTGTTTTCAACGTATAGTCTTTTTCTAAACTTTTATATTTAGTATTGCTTGAAGCACCCTGGTCACTACCTCCATGACCAGGATCAAGCACTATTGTTTTACCTTGCAAAGGATTTTTCTCCTTCGTATTATCCGCGACAATATCTAAATTTGTGTGCCATCCAGCTATCCAACCTTTTTCATTACTGGATGTATCTTCAACTTCAATCCATTTACCTACTTTACCAATCTTTTTAAAATGGTCACCTTTCTCAACTTTATATATGACTGGATACGCAGCGTTTGGACCTGTACGTAATTCAGCATTTTCAGTTATCGTGATGTTCCCACTATCTTCACTATTGCTATTCAGCAATAAAAATAAAAAGATGATAAATAAGACAAAGGCAATCACTACTATTAGAGTACGTTTATTTTTAAGACCCTTTTTAGATAACCATGCCTCTATTTTTTTCATTGAATTTTGCCGTCCTGACTTTCATAAATAATAGTGACTGGACCATCATTATTTATGCTAACATTCATGTGTGTTCCAAATTCACCTGTTTTCACAGTAAGACCATACGCTCGTAGCGCATCATTAAAATACTCATAAATTTTTACCGCTTGATCAGGATTTTTAGAATTTGAGAAACCTGGACGGTTACCTTTTTTTACATCTGCATAGAGAGTAAATTGTGAAACTGATAGTATTTCACCATTCATTTGTTGGATATTAAAGTTTAATTTATTATTGTCATCTTCAAATAATCTTGCATTAGCAATTTTCTTTGCAATTACATCTGCATCTTGCTCTGTAGAGTTCTGACCGATACCGACTAATAAACAATATCCTTTTTTGATTTGATTATTTAATGTATCATTCGTCACCGATGCTTCTTTAACTCTTTGTACAACTACTTTCATATTTTGCACCTCTAGTTCCAAACTCTTGTTACTGTATAAACATCACCAAGTTGTTTGATCTTTTCTACCACACGATAAACATCATTCACGTTTTTCACCATGACACTAATATTTATTATTGCATTTTTATCAATATCTGAACGTCCTGAAACTTTAATTAAATTGCCGGCTGTCGAGCTAACAGCTTGTAGTACTTCATTCAACAAGCCATTTCGGTCATACGCAGTTACCTCTAAATCAACCTGATATTTTTGAGTTGCGTCTTTTGATTTTACCCATTCAACATTAATTAGTCGTTCAGTTTCGTTCTTAATATTTGGGCAATCAGTGCGATGTACTTTAATACCGTGACCTTTGGTGATATAACCTACAATATCATCACCTGGTATAGGATTACAACATTTTGACAACTTGATAAGTACATTTTCTAAACCTTCTACATAGACACCACTATCAGTAATGATGTTGTCTTTAATAGGCAATGATTTCGTAACTTCTTGTGCTTCATTTAAAGCACGTTGTTTATCTAAAATACGTTGTCTTTCAGTTAATTTATTAACAATCTGTAAGGATGTCACGCCGCCAAATCCTACAGCTGCGAATAAATCATCTTCATTTGCAAAGTTATATTTTTCATTAACAACCTGAATATTTTTCTCTGTCAAAATATCTTCGACTCTAAATCCTTGCTCTTTTATTTCAACTTCAACCATCATTCGGCCTTTTTCAATATTAGATGAACGATCTTGTTTTTTGAAGAAACTTTTAATTTTACCTTTGGCACTAGACGATTTAACAATTTTCAACCAATCACGACTTGGTCCATATGAATGTTTACTAGTACGTATTTCAACAATATCGCCTGTTTGTAAAATATAGTCAATTGGTACAATTTTGCCATTCACCTTGGCACCAATCATCTTATTACCTACTTCACTGTGAATCGCATAAGCAAAATCAATCGGCACAGCACCATATGGCAACTCAATAACATCACTCGCTGGGGTAAATGCGTATACTTTGTCACTCTGTAAGTCATATTTTAAGGTTTCCATAAATTCTTGAGCGTCAGACGATGTATGATCCGCTTCAGCTAATTCTTTTAACCAATTTAACTTATTTTGATAAGTTTGATCTTTTTCACTTACTTTTTTACCTTCTTTGTAAGCCCAGTGTGCTGCAACACCATGCTCAGCAATTTCGTGCATATCAAACGTTCGTATTTGGATTTCGAGCGGGTCTCCATTTGGACCTACTACTGTAGTATGCAATGACTGATACAAATTTTGTTTAGGCATTGCAATATAATCTTTAAAACGTCCTGGCATCGGTTTCCATAACGTATGCACCAACCCAAGTATCGCATAACAATCATTAATAGAATTGACAATAACACGTATCGCCAACAAATCAAAAATTTGATCAAATTGTTTTTTCTGCTTCATCATTTTCCGATAAATACTGTAAATATGTTTAGGTCTACCATTTATATCGCCTTCGATATTCATTCGGTCCATTTCAGTACGTATTCTATCAATAGCCGTTTCGATATACGCTTCACGTTCACTACGTTTCTTCTTCATTAAATTGACTATTCTAAAATATTGCACATTATCAATATAACGAAGAGCCGTATCTTCTAGTTCCCATTTAATTGTATTAATACCAAGACGATGTGCTAAAGGTGCATAAATTTCTAATGTTTCTCGAGAAATTCTAATTTGTTTTTCACGCGGCATGGCTTTCAAGGTACGCATATTATGTAATCTGTCTGCTAATTTCACCAAAATTACGCGTACATCTTTGGCAATCGCAATAAATAACTTGCGATGATTTTCAGCTTGTTGTTCTTCTTTTGAGCGGTATTTTACTTTTTTAAGCTTCGTCACACCATCAACAATTCGAGCAACTTCTTCATTGAACATTTCTTTTACATCTTCAAATGTATACGGTGTATCTTCAATTACATCATGCAAAAAACCTGCGACAATCGTCGGTCCGTCTAATCGCATTTCTGTTAAAATACCTGCAACTTGTATAGGATGCATAATGTATGGTAATCCGTTTTTTCGGAACTGACCTTTATGTGCTTCATAAGCAATATGATAGCTTTTTAAAACATACTCATATTCATCTGCTGACAAATATGATTTTGCTTTGTGAAGAACTTCATCTGCACTATATGGATATTCGTTGTTCATTATATGATACACCCCATTCATATTTATTACTTCGCCTTAAACAATGATTTAGGTACTCTTGTTGAATAGTATTTGTCCCACACCAATCATACGTCCGTCGACGATAAATATTTATCCTGTCGTCATTAATCGTAATATTAATTTTACTTGAGCGAGTTTAATTTGTATACTATTCCTACTTTTAAAACTTTTACAAAAATTCGACCTAAATCTACTGTTTCATTTTTTAAATATTAGTTCTATGATACTACAATTTATGAAATAAATAAACGATGTTATTAAGGTATAATGCTCAATCATCTAACATTTTCAGTAAATAAAAAATCCTAACATCTCATGTTAAGAAAACTTAAACAACTTTTTTAATTAAGTCATTGGTTCTTATACATTTGATGAAGGATTTCATTTGATAAAATTATATTATTTATTATTCGTCGTATGAGATTAAACTCATAACATCGTAATCTTTAATTTTTTCAATACCATTTAAATATTTCAATTCAATTATAAATGCAATACCTACTACGATACCGCCTAATTTTTCAACTAATTTTATTGCTGCTTCAATCGTACCACCAGTAGCTAATAAATCATCTGTAATTAACACACGTTGACCTGGTTTAATTGCATCTTTGTGCATTGTTAAAACATTTGTACCATATTCTAGGTCATACTCATAACGAATGACTTCACGAGGTAATTTCCCTTCTTTTCTAACAGGTGCAAAGCCAATCCCCATTGAATAAGCTACAGGACAGCCAATGATAAAGCCACGCGCTTCAGGTCCTACAACGATATCAACATCTCTGTCTTTTGCGTATTCTACAATTTTATCTGTTGCATAGCCATATGCTTCACCATTATCCATAATTGTAGTAATATCCTTGAAACTAACACCTGGTTTCGGCCAATCTTGAACTTCTGATACGTATTGCTTTAAATCCATTAATATTTCCTCCTAAATTGCTCACGACAATTGTGACTTTATCCAATTTTTTATTTCTGAAAAATCTTGATATAATAATTGCTTTTCAACATCCATACGTTGTTGTCTTAATTGATATACTTTGCTGGAATCAATCGATCTTTTATCAGGTTGTTGATTGATTCGAATTAAACCATCTTCTTGTGTTACAAATTTTAAGTCTAAGAAAACTTTCAACATGAATTTAAGTGTATCTGGTTTCACACTTAAATGTTGACACAATAACATACCCTCTTTCTGGATATTTGTTTCTTGTTTAGTTATTAATGCTTTATAACACTTTTTAAAAATATCCATATTAGGTATACCATCGAAGTAAATCGAATGATTATGTTGCAAAACTATATAAAGTTGAGAAAATTGCAGTTGTTGCAAGGAATTAGACAAGTCTTCCATTGACGTTGGTAAATCTCTTAATACTACTTTATCAGTTTGTTGTTTAATTTCTTCACCATAATAATATTCATTCGCATTTACTTTATCACTTTTAGGATGAATAAGCACGACAATATTTTCATCATTTTCTGTAAAAGGTAAACTTTTTCGCTTACTTCTATAATCTAATATTTGCTGTTCATTCATCGCAATATCTTGAATAATTATTTGCGGTGATTGATTACCATTCCATTCGTTGATTTGAACAGATCCTAATATATTAATTGGCTGTTCATCTTGTAACTCAGGTTCTAAGTGTCCATTTTGCCAAAATAGCGCGGCGATATTACTTTCACCAAGTGTCAATTTTAGATGATTTTTTTGTTGACCTATCGCCTTAACTGAAGAAACTGATAAATCATCCATTTCAAAAATAGGTCTAGAAAAATCTGTTCCGAAGGGTCTTAAACGATTCATATCACGAATATTTTTAATCGTTATATCATTTTCTGTTAATAATACATCTACTTGCTTTACGGGATCTAACGAAGTTGTTTTAGATAATTCTTTCATCCATTTATTTAAACCTTCAGCTAACGATTCTATATTTTCAATATCCATCGTCATACCTGCAGCCATATGATGGCCGCCAAATTTAGCGATTAACTCTTGATGTGCTGATAGTATTTCAAACATCGACACTTGATCAATTGATCTGGCGGAACCTTTTGCATGATTTTGCTCCCTATCAATATTTAAAATTAATGTTGGCAAAGCAAATGTTTCGACAATTTTCGAAGCAACAATACCTAAGACACCTTCATGCCAATTTTCTTTTGCTAAAAGTAAAAATAAATCTCCCTTTTTAACTTTCGTTTCTGCCATAGCCATTGCTTCTTCTGTGATAGTTGCTACAATATCTTTTCTTTCACGGTTAAAATGTTCAACTTGTTCTGCTAAAAATGCAGCTTCTTCTTCGTCGTCAGTCATCAACAATTCGCAAGCTAATGATGCGTCATCTAAACGACCTACAGCATTAAGTCTAGGTCCAATAATAAAACCAATTGTTTCTTCATCAATATTGTCATTGTATCCCGCTTCTTTTAGCAATGCTTTAACAGAGGTCGGACATTGATCATTTAAGACTTTTAATCCTTGTTTCACTAATGATCGATTTTCATCAGTTAAGGATACTAAATCCGCAATGGTACCTATCGCAACTATTGCTTTAAAATAATCAGGTACATTTTCAATCAATGCTTGTGCTAATTTGTATGCAACACCTGCACCACACAATTGTTGGAACGGATAATTAAACGATGGATGCATTGGATGTACGATTGCATATGCTTCTGGTAATGTACTACCAATTTCATGATGATCAGTTACAATGACATCAACTCCTAAATCTTGAACCATTTTAATTTCATTATGACCTTGTATGCCATTATCAACAGTTATGATTAATGTTATGCCTTCATCATGAGCATTTCTAAATGCTAGTTCGTTTGGTCCATATCCTTCGGTAAAGCGGTTAGGAATATGCCATCCTACTTGTGCACCTAAAAGTTGTAATGTTGTCACTAAAATTGTAGTTGAGGTAACACCGTCAGCATCGTAATCACCATAAACTAGGATTTTCTCATCATTCGCTATCGCTCTTTTAATTCTTTCAATAGTCTTAGTCATATCGCTCAATTGCAATGCATCATGATTGATATCTGTATCTGAAATGATGGATTCTATTGCTTGTTCATCAATAATCGATTTACTTTCTAATATTTTTTTTACGATTGGCGTTAACTTTAATTTTGATGTTAATTCATCACTTATGTATTCAGCTGGTTTAGTTAATTTCCACTTATACTTCGGTTTAATCATATATATTTACGCCTCATTTCCAAAAGACATTATATCTAAAATTACTTTAAATAAAAAGCACTTATCTAAATAATCAAGACTTTAATTATACCATTTTTTAAAAATGAATGCGGGAACTTATTTATATATATTTTGTTAAATTTAAATAAAGTAAAAAGCGGTATGTGAACTCTTTATTGTTTCACATACCGCTTAATTCATTTTAAACTAAAATCTTTTCATCGTTCGATTTCTTTTCTTTATATACAACTAATTTGTGTTTCGGCGATTTTTTCAGCTGACGTTTTTTCATTATTCCCCATAGCGGAACGGCAATGAAGATTGAAGAGAATACACCAGAAATCAATCCGATAAATAATGCTAAAGTAAAGTTGAATATCGTAGGAGCACCGAAGAATAGTATAGCAACTACTACTACAATAACTGTTAATACTGTATTAATTGAACGTGTCATTGTCTGTCTAATTGATCTATTAACGATATCATCAATTTGTTCTGTTGTCGTAATCACTTTAACCTTTTGTAAGTTTTCACGTACACGGTCAAACGTTACGATTGTATCATTAATTGAATAACCGACAATTGTTAATACAGCGGCGATAAATGTTAAATCTACTTCAATTCTAAATAAACTGAAAATCGCTACTATAATGAATACATCATGTAATAATGCCAATACAGATGAAAGACCCATTCGCCATTCAAATCGTAATGATACATAGATGATGATACCTATCGATGCATAGATTAATGCAAGCATTGCATTTTTTGCTAATTCCTGTCCAATAATTGGTGATACAGTATTAATTTGAGGTGTGTCACCGAATTTCGATTTAATATTATCACTCAATTTATTATCTTGAGCACGCGTTAAATCGTCTTTAAATTGAACAGTTGCTACTTTATTGTCTTTACCATTGATCTGAATTTGATCCGCTTTAAGTCCACTATCTTTTACAACTTGCTCTACCTTTTGTTGAGTAATTGCTTGTTTAGATTGGAAATCTACGCGTGTACCACTTGAGAAATCAATTCCTAAGTTTAACTTGAAGATATAAAGAATAACTAAACCGACAACTACAATTAAAATACTTACTCCAATTAATGGCTTAGCTAATTTAACAAAATTCCATTTCTCGAATGAAGTTTTAAGGTCATGAACATCTACACCTTCATTAATATCATGTCGTTTATTCTTTTTAACACCAAATAACCAAAATTGATTTTTGAATATATTTGATGAAACAAGTAATGATAATAAGAATCTTGATAAGAACACGGCTGTAACAAAGATCATTAGAATACCTAATAATAACATTGTCGCGAAACCTTTAACTGAACTTTCACCGAAGAAGAATAATACTGCTGCGGCGATAACTGTTGTTAAGTTAGAATCAAAAATTGTTAGGAATGAACTTTTGTTTGCTTTAGAAAAGGCTTGCTTTATCGTTCTACCTATTCGAAGTTCATCCTTAATACGCTCATACATGATAATATTGGCATCTACAGCCATACCTACACCTAATACCAACGCCGCTAATCCTGGTAAAGTTAGAACCCCGGAAATGAAATTAAATGCTACTAACGTTAGATAGATATAAGTTGTCAATGCAATAATCGCTACTAAACCAGGTAATCGGTAGAATCCAAGCATGAATAAATAAATTAATGCTACACCAATAAACGATGCAAACACAGTTTTATCTAATGCATCTTGACCAAATTGGGCACCTACTGAGTTTGAATAAATTTCTTTCAAGTCAACTGGTAAAGAACCTGCATTTAACAATTCGGCGATTTGTTTTGCTTTTTTAACGCCTTCTTGTCCTTTAAATCCACCCGAGATTTCTACGCTATCAGAATTGATTGGTTGATCAACACTTGCTGCAGAAATAAATTTAGGGTTTTTCTTTTGTGCTTCTTTTTTATAGCTGTCACCTTTTTTGAAATCTAACCAAACAACCATGACATTATCACGTTTCTTAGAGATTTCTTCCGTTACTTTTTTAAATTTGTTTTTGTCTTTTACTTTAAAAGTAACTGTAGGCTGGTTTGTTTCCTGTTTAAATTCTTGTTTGGCAGATCCCTGTTTAATATCAGAACCGCTTAATTTTACTTTATCTTCTGCATCGCGAATTGTTAAATTAGCTTGAGAAGATAAAATTTTACGTGCTTCATTCTGGTCTGTTACACCAGCAAGTTGTACTCTAATTCTATTAGGTTCTTCAACTTGAATTTTAGGTTCCGAAACACCTAAAACGTTAACACGATTTTCTAATGTTTGCGCTGTTGATTGTAAGGCTTTTTTATCTATTTTGTCGCCTTTATTTAAAGGATCGACTTGATAAAGCACCTCAAATCCACCTTGCAAATCAAGTCCTAAATTGACATTCTTTATAACACTTTTATAAGTTGCAGCCATTCCGGCAAACAACAATACGACTAAAAGCAAGAACGCAATTATTCTACTACTTTTCTTCACATGAACACCTCATTATTTACGTATGTATTTAGAATACTTGAATACTATTTTATAACGCAAGTTAAATCTTTCTTACAAAATTTATTAGCCTTATACATATTAACATACTAGAGCAGGGAGTAAAAATAGTCATAGATATATTTAATTTAAATTTAACAATTATTATGTATCACAATTTCTTTTTTTGGAATAAAAACAAGCTATTCTACATACTACTTATAACTTAAAAAGGATGAAACGCTATTCGTTTCATCCTTTTTAATACCACTTCTCATTATGAAGGGTCAACTTGTTTAATAGCAGGTTTTTCGAAAGTTAATTCAGTACCATGACCATTAACTGTAATAACAACAGTTGTTTCATCTACTGCTTTAACAGTACCTTTAATACCACCAATAGTTGTAATTCTTTGACCAAATTGAATGTTATTAATCAACTCACGATGCTGTTTCGCACGTTTTTGTTGTGGTCTGATCATCAAGAAATACATAACCGCAAAAATTACGACTATATATATTAGTAATGAAAATTGCATTTTATACGCTCCTCTTGCTTAAAAGTTTTTTGGGTTCTCAACATTTAATCCATATTGCTCGAAGAATTCTTCTTTGAAATCTAAAAGACGATCTTCTCGAATGGCTTGTCTTATATCTTCCATTAATTTTAGCAGAAAATGTAAATTATGAATAGTAGTAAGACGAATACCAAAAGTTTCCTCTGCCTTGATTAAATGACGTATATACGCTCTTGAATAGTTTTGACATGTATAACAGTCACAATTCTCATCTAACGGTCTTAAATCATCTGCAAATTTTGCATTTTTAATAACTAAACGACCTTGCGATGTCATACAAGTACCATTTCTGGCAATACGTGTCGGTAAGACACAATCAAACATATCCATGCCGCGAATACTACATTCGATTAACGCATCTGGAGATCCTACACCCATTAAATATCTTGGTTTATCTTTAGGCATAAACTGCTCTGTATGTTCAACCATTTTATACATAACCGGTTTAGGTTCACCAACTGACAAACCGCCGATTGCATAACCAGGAAAATCTAATTCTACTAAATCCTTTGCACTTTGTTCTCTTAAATCTTCATATTCGCCACCTTGTATAATGCCGAACAATGCTTGATCTTCAGGTCTTTGGTGTGCATCTAGACATCTTTTCGCCCAACGTGTTGTACGTTCAATAGATTTTTTTACATAATCATATTCAGCAGGCATCGGTGGACATTCATCAAATGCCATCATAATATCAGATCCTAAATCATTTTGAATTTGCATTGATTTCTCAGGACTCAAAAATAATTTAGACCCATTAGTATGATGTCTAAATTCCACGCCTTCTTCTGTAATTTTACGTAAATTACTTAAACTAAACACTTGGAAACCGCCTGAATCTGTAAGAATCGGACCATCCCAATTCATGAATTTATGTAATCCCCCAGCGTGTTTGATAATATCATTTCCGGGTTGTAACCACAAATGATATGTGTTGCCCAAAATGATTTTTGCTTCAATTTGTCTTAACTCTTCTGGACTCATTGTTTTAACGGTTGCTTTAGTACCAACTGGCATAAACATAGGTGTTTCAAATGAACCGTGTGGTGTGTGCACGATACCTAAACGCGCACCTGATTGTTTACAAGTTTTAATGTGTTCGTATGTTACTGCAGGCATATTCAAAATCCTCACATTCTTTTTATATAATTAACATTGCATCGCCAAAACTAAAGAATCTATATTCTAAATTTACTGCTGTTTTATAAGCATTCAGAACATTTTCACGAGTACTAAACGCTGATACTAGCATAACTAATGTTGATTTTGGTAAATGAAAATTAGTAATCTGGCCATCAATTGCTTTAAAATCAAATCCTGGATAAATAAATATATTAGTCCAGCCACTCGTTTCAACAAATTTATCATGATCGCGTCGAATTGTTTCAAGTGTACGTGTTGAAGTTGTACCAACTGATATAATGCGATGTCCTTTGGACTTAGTATCATTTAATAAATCAGCTGTTTCTTGTGTCATTTGATAATATTCACTATGCATTTCGTGGTCATTCACATCATCGACGCTCACCGGTCTAAACGTACCTAACCCAACATGTAATGTAACAAATGCGATATTAACGCCTTTATTTTTAATTTCAGTTAATAACTCATCAGTAAAATGTAATCCTGCTGTTGGTGCTGCCGCTGAACCACTTTCTTTAGCGTAAACTGTTTGATAACGATCTGGATCATCTAAACGTTCTTTGATGTATGGTGGCAGTGGCATTTCCCCTAATTCATCTAATCTTTCTTGTAAAATACCTTCATAATGTAAACGCATGATGCGTCCACCTTGATCCATTTCTTTTATGCACTCAGCTATAATTTTGCCATTACCAAAATTCAATTTATTACCAACTTTAATACGCTTAGCTGGTTTCAGTAAGACTTCCCAATCATTACCTTCAATTTGAGTTAACATTAACATTTCAACTTTTGCACCAGTTTCTTCTTTTAAACCAAAAAGTCTAGCTGGCATTACTCGCGTATCGTTAAGCACTAATGTATCACCAGGTCTAAAATACTCAATGATATCTTTGAAATGTAAATGTTTCATTTCACCAGTTTCTCTATCCATGACTAATAAACGACTATGATCACGATCTTTTAAAGGCGTTTGAGCAATTAATGATTCTGGTAAGTCATAGTCAAATTCTTCAATATTCACGTTATCCTCTCTCCTCATTCGACTTTGCAAAATGTTCATAAGCTAATGGTGTTGCTTTTCTGCCACGTGGCGTACGTTCTAAAAAGCCTTTCTGAATAAGAAATGGCTCATAAACGTCCTCAATTGTAATACGTTCTTCACCAATTGTTACGGCAATCGTATCTAAACCAACAGGTCCACCATTATACTGCTTAATAATACAGTTCATCATTTTATGATCAATGTAATCTAGTCCGTGTTGATCAACTTGAAGTAAACCTAATGCGTGCTTCGTTGTTTCAATGTATATTTGTTCATCTTCATTCACTTGCTGGAAGTCTCTTACCCGCTTCAATAGTCGATTTGCTACTCTTGGAGTCCCTCTAGAACGTTTAGCAAGTTCAATGGCACTTTCTTCATCAATACCTGTGCCTAAAACCTCAGCTGTTCTAATAATGATTTCTTTTAAATCTGATTCATTATAATATTCTAATCTTAAGTGCACACCAAATCGATCCCTTAGTGGACCTGTTAAGCTGCCAGCTCGCGTTGTTGCACCTACCAAAGTGAATGGAGGTAAGTCGATACGGATACTTCTAGCCTCATCGCCTTTACCAATGATAATTTCTAAAAAGAAATCTTCCATTGCAGGGTATAACACTTCTTCAACAACACTACTCAGTCTGTGTATTTCATCAATAAACAATACATCTCCAGGTTGAAGTCCTGATAAAATTGCAGCCAAATCACCAGGTCTTTCTAATGAAGGCCCTGATACTGTACGTATATTAACTTCCATTTCATTGGCAATGATATTAGATAATGTTGTCTTACCTAATCCAGGGGGGCCAAAAAGCAATACATGATCTAATGGTTCATGACGAAGTTTAGCCGCTTTAATAAATACTTCTAAATTACTTTTTATTGAATTTTGACCAATATATTGTCGTAATCTCGTAGGTCTAAGCGACAATTCGAAATCAGTTTCTTCACTATGCATTGATTGATCAACCATACGCTCATTCATGACAACACTTCCCCTATTAATCTATTTAAAATTAAGATACAACTAATTGAAGACCTGCCTTAACAGCTTCATCAACTGAGTCATATTTATTTTTATTTAACGTTTTCTCAACTTTTGCAAGCTCTCGTTTAGAATAACCTAATGCTTCTAACGCTAACATTGCTTCTTGCACGAATTGATCTTGCACCGTCGAAGTAGCGTCTACTTGTAATAATGAATCGCTATCTTCTTCAGTGATTTTCACTTTACCTTTTAAATCTAAGACAATCTGTCTTGCCGTTTTCTTACCAATTCCTGGGAATTTAGTTAAATACGTATCATTTTCATTTTCAATGGCACGTTTTACTTCATTAGGCGTACTTGTCGCTAAAATAGCTAAAGCTGATTTCGGACCAATACCAGTAACTTTAATTAAACTCAAGAACATATCTTTCTCTTCTTCACTACTAAATCCATACAATAATTGTGCATCTTCACGAACAATTAAAGATGTACGAATTAAAACTTCATGATCTAGATGCTTTTGAAAACGATAAGAATTTGGTGTTTGAATTTCATAACCAACACCAGCAGTTTCAACAACTACGTGTGTAGGATATAAATGTGTTAACTTACCTTTGACATACGCGTACATTATAGGCACATCCTTACATACTCATACTAATTAATTCTACTTTTGATACATAATCTAAATTTCTCAAAGCACCAATAACATCTTCTACTGAAGTTTCTTTAGATTTAGCATTCAGTGATAATGTTATTGTTGCTTTTTCTTCCATTGGAATACTTTGATGAATCGTTAATACAGATAGTTCTAACTTTGATATAACATCTAGTACACGTGCCAACATACCCACAATATCAGTTACATATAAAATTAATGTAAATTCTCGATGGTCAAGCATTTTATCGTCTACTGGAAATATCGTTTCTCTATATTTATAAAAAGCACTTCTAGATAGATCAAACTGTTTAACGGCATCATAAATGGACAATGTCGGATCACTTTTTAAGGCATCTTTAATCTTCAATGTTTTAACCACGGATTCAGGCAAGACATCTTCTCTAATTAAATAAAACTTTTTATAATCTTTATTGTCCATCATGTTACGCTCCTATTCAACGAATTCAAATTCTCCGCCAAGAATTCTAACGATATCACCATTTTTACAACCACGTTCTCTAAGTGCATCATCAATACCCATCGAACGCATTTGACGAGCAAATCGACGTACTGCTGGATCACTGTTAAAGTCAGTCATTTTAAACATTCTTTCAATAGCATTACCACTTACCACATAAGCACCATCATCATCTCTTGAAATTGTAAATTTATCTTGTGACGGTGTATGTTTATATAATACTCGGTTAATGCCAACTGACTCCTCTTCTTCAACTGTGAAGTCAACATCTTTATATTCTTCTAATTTATCTGCTATTGCATATAATAATTGATCAATATTATCACGCGTTATTGTTGAAACTGGAATAACTGGCACATCTTCGCCAATTTCTTCTTTAAACAAGTTTAAATTATCTTGTGATTCAGGTAAATCCATCTTGTTAGCTACTACGATTTGAGGTCTATCTTCTAAACGTTGCTCGTACGCAGCTAATTCTTGATTAATGACTTTATAATCTTCAATAGGTTCTCTACCTTCAGAACCGCTCATATCAATCATGTGAACAATAACTTTTGTTCTCTCTACATGTCTTAAAAATTGATGTCCTAATCCAACGCCATCAGATGCACCTTCAATTAAACCTGGTAAATCTGCCATAACAAAACTACGTTGATCAGGCGTTGAAACAACACCTAGATTTGGTTTAATCGTTGTAAAATGATATGCCCCAATTTTAGGCTTAGCTTTTGAAACGATAGATAATAAAGTCGATTTACCCACACTAGGGAAACCTACTAATCCTACATCAGCTAATAATTTCAATTCTAAAGATACATCTAATTCCTCACCTGGTTCACCTTTTTCACTGAAGTCAGGTGCAGGGTTTCTAGGTGTTGCAAAACGTGAATTACCTCGGCCACCTCGACCGCCCTTCGCTACTACAGCTCTTTGACCATCTTCAACAAGATCTGCTAACACTTCGTCTGTTTCAACATTTTTAATAATTGTACCAGGTGGAACTTTTAATACTAAATCTTCCGCATTTTTACCATGCATATTACTACTTTGGCCATTTTCACCTTTGCTTGCTTTAAAATGACGTTGATATCTAAAATCTAATAACGTTCTTAAACCTTCATCCACTTCAAATACGACTGAAGCACCTTTACCACCGTCACCGCCAGCTGGTCCACCAAATGGTACATATTTTTCTCTTCTATATGCGGTAATACCATTACCACCATCACCGGCTTTAAGAGATATTTTGACTTGATCGACAAACATATATCTCACCTCTTTTACATATAATTTTCATTTTCCCAATAATTATAGCATATTAGAGCCCCTTATATATTGTAAATAATTAGGGGCTCTTATGCAGTTGCTTTTAAATTTACTTTACTCAAATTGCTGATATTTCCGAGTACCAAATATGATACTTTTTTTGCTTTTTATACTGCAACTGTATTCTTTTGTCCCCTTATAGTTTAGCGATTAGGGGCTCTTATGCAGTTGCTTTTAAATTTACTTTACTCAAATTGCTGATATTTCCGAATACCAAATATGATACTTTTTTTGCTTTTTATACTGCAACTGTATTCTTTTGTCCCCTTATGGTTTAGCGATTAGGGGCTCTTATGCAGTTGTACATTTAGTATAACGTCTAAAATTCCCATTTTTTAATAACATAATTAAAATAATAATGAAAAACCTTTTATAAAAAGTAAAAAACACCAGAAGATTCACTTCTGGTGTTAACTAGACAAAATTATTCAGCTACTGCATATACAGAAACTTGTTTTTTGTCGCGACCTTTACGTTCGAATTTAACAACGCCGTCGATTTTAGCGAATAATGTATCATCGCCACCACGACCTACATTTTCACCAGGGTAAATTTTAGTACCACGTTGGCGATATAAAATTGAACCACCTGTTACGAATTGACCGTCAGCACGTTTAGCACCTAAGCGTTTTGATTCAGAGTCACGTCCGTTTTTTGTAGAACTTACCCCTTTTTTAGATGCGAAGAATTGTAAGTTTAATTTTAACATCGGAATGCACCTCACTTATAATTTAATCTAATATTCTCATTATATTCTTCTTCAATAGTTTGTAAAGACACAAGCATTGTTTGAAGAATTAGTTGCGCTTCATCGTTATTTGTATCAACGCTTCTTATATGAAAATGACCACCATTGTCGTCATAATTGATATCTGGTCTCTCAGATGTCAATCCTATAATCGCATTAACACTACCAAACAATACAGCTGAAGCTCCAGCACAAACGATATCATGACCATATTCACCATGGTCAGCATGGCCATCCATAATAACGTCTGTTACTTTGCCTTCATCATTAACTGTAATATCAACAGTAATCATAATAATTACGCGTTGATTTTATCGATTGTTAATTTAGTGTATGGTTGACGATGGCCTTTTTTACGTTTTGAATTTTTACGACGTTTGTATGTGAATACAGTGATTTTTTTACCGCGACCTTGTTTATTAACAGTAGCAGTAACTGTTGCACCTTCAACTGTTGGCGCTCCAACTTTAACTGAATCTCCACCTACAAATAATACTTTATCAAATGTAAAAGTATCTCCTTCGTTTACGTCTAATTTTTCAACGAAGATTTCTTGACCTTCTTCTACTTTGATTTGTTTTCCACCTGTTTCAATAATAGCAAACATACTTTGCACCTCCTGTATAATAAGTCACGCCATACATAGGTGACATTTCGTTATTGAGTCAAGCGTTTGCACTCTACGTTGTTTCGGTCGCAACTCGAGTCATTTATAAACATAAACTCTTCTCGTTTCTTCCTTCAACGCCTTGATTGACAATCGCTTTCTTTCAATAACTTCTGCAAATGAGTCAAGCGTTTGCACTCTACGTTGTTTCGGTCGCAACTCGAGTCATTTATAAACATAAACTCTTCTCATTTCTTCCTTCAACGCCTTGATTGACAATCGCTTTCTTCATTAAAAATGTTCTTGAACCTATATTTGAGCGGTTGTATGTAGCTACTTATAACTACTCAACTATTGCATCTTACCATTGACGACGTTTCATGTCAATGTCATTGTTTGTTTTTTTAAGGAACTTTATAATCAACGGATAAAGCATAATCAACAGTACAAAATTCATAATTAATGTTGGCAATAATCTAAAGACTACAAAATGAATAATATCAAATTGAATGAATCCTAACATACCGTATATTAATGCCACATAGACTTCTAATAATAAGGTGCTGGCTAATATAATAATGAATAACATCGAATGATCTTTGTAAAAAATTTTAAAGAATCGATCTATAAGTGCTAAAAACAATATATAGCCAAATAAGTACACTCCATAAATACTACCAAAGTATACATCAGTCATTACGCCTAAAAATATGCTGAGCAATAATGATACGCCAAAGCCACGATACACTACCATCATTAAAATATACATAAATGTAAGGTGTGGTACAAATACAAGTTCAAACTTACCTATATGCATTGGAATAAGAAGCCCAATTGCAGTATCTATATAAAATAGTAAAATACCTATCAAAAAATAATACAGTGTACGCATTATTTATCCCTGCTTTCATCATCAGGAATTGTTTTAGGATCTCTTTTTGCAACATAAACATGACTCAAATCTGTTAAGTCTGCACCAGTCTTAACCCTAACTTCTTTAGCTAAGCCGTATTGATCATTTTGAACCTTAGTCACTTCTCCTATATATAAATTACTTGGTAGTTGATCAGCTAATCCACTTGTAACGACTTTATCACCTTTTGAGATATTATCTCTATTATTAATGTCACTAATTACAAGTTCTGAGTTCTTTTCATCATAACGATCAATTAAACCAAATATATTTTTAGAACCGTGTTGTATATTTACAGATAATTTACCCGCACGTGTATTAGTTGAGATTAAATCAACTTGTGAAGAAAATTTATTAACTTTAGTAACTCTTCCAACAAAACCTTGTGATGTCATCACAGCCATATTTGAAGTTATACCTGATTTAGATCCCTTATCAATTACAATTGTATTCATCCACTGATCCGGATTTCTTGCTAAAACCGTAGTAGAAATAGGATCAAATTTTGAAATATCTTTTAAATCAAGCTCTTTTTTTAATTTTTCATTTTCCGCTTCTAATTGTTGGTTCTTAGATTCTAACTGGCTAATCTTATTTTTAGATTCTTTAGAATCTCCTTTTTTAAAAAAGTCCCCAATCGTACCAGCAACAAAATTAACTGGATAACTCACAACTCGTTGTCCAAAAGACACAGAATCACCTATATATTGTTCAGGAGGTGATTGAGATTGTGAACGTATGGACAGCCCAATTAATGCAATAAAAACGATAATTGCACATAAAACAACAATTAATTTGTTATTTTTAAAAAACTTAAGCACCCAGAACACCTCTATTATGTCAAAATATTGTATATCCTTTTCTATTTTATATTACTCCCATTATGAAATAAAGCACTAACTACGAATTACTTTGAAAATGAACAACTCCGTAAAAAATTTGTGGCATTTTAAAAACAAAAAACTACTAGCAAACATTCCAGTCACTAGTAGTTTAAATAATCGATTTAAATTTTAAAATTATTTGTTTGTATCGTTCGAGGATTCACTGTTCGAATTCTGAAGTTGTCTCCAACGTGCGAATAAGTTCTGGGCCTTTTGTTGTTCATTAGCTTGTTTCTGTTTTGATTGTTCTGCCATTTGAACTACACCAACCTTTTAAATTTATTCTAGTGACAGGATAACTAAAATATATTTCTTATGCAATAATTTCCTATTGATAAGCATTTTCGGGTTTTAGTTGTAAATTTTGCCCTAATTCATTTAAGTCTTGTTGCATTTCAAATTCAGTATTGTAAACACGCATTGACTCATCTCCAAATTTATAAAGAATAAATTCGTCTCCTCTTTGACCTATAATATATTGATCATTATAAGCCATGCGATTCATTCCAGACACAGCCATAAACTCTTGTTTATCTATCATTTTAAATACATTTTTAATTTGGCTTAATGGTACATTCTTTATTAAATCATTTTCTTTTAATGAATATTTCTCACCACTTACATAAACATGTTGGGCATCATTAGTGGGTTGCGTAACTTGATTCATTTGATCATTATCGTGATTTACAGGATTCCAATCTTGTTCTTTTAAAAAAGGTGCGTATTTCAAGGCGATATAAACAATTATCACAATTGCTATTACTGCTATAATGTTTTTAATCATACTAAATATCAATCTCATAGTTCGCCTCCAATGTCTTCATCTAATTATATATTTTATTATGTATATTTTCCTCAGTCTTCAGCCTTAATCATGATATATCTTAGGACTGATGCACGTTCATTTAAAATAGCTTATAATTTTGTTATGATTTAAAAGCGTATGAGGAGGTTTGTAGCATTGAGTATACTAACAATTATTTTAATAGCACTATTAGTCATCCTCCTTTTTAGAGTTGGACTTTCTATTTTGCGATTTTTAATTTATGTCGGACTTGTTTTATTATGTATTTACTTAGGATATCAAGGTTTAATTTGGTTGCTCGATTTTTTTCAAATAAATAGTGGGTTTTTACCGCACTTTCAATTTAACAATTAAATTTATTCTGCATAACAAAACTCCTAATGTACTAGTTTAGAATTTTTTAACTAGTTCCACATTAGGAGTTTTAATTTGGTTTCAAGCACGGATACTACTTGATGAACAGATTACTATTACTTACGCCCAAATGCGTTAGATAAAAATCGTATCAGCGCGTAGCTACCACTTAGTAAAAGGCCCCAAACGATTCCAGTAAAAATTGAGCCGATTGCTACACTTAATAAAGGAAAAGCTTGTTTCGTAACGATCACACCTGCTAACGCCGTTACTAAAATACCTAACGTAGATAAAGCTAATGTTATTAATAGATTGCGCTTTGTTACAGGTTCATTTTTAATATTTAACTGCATGGTATAAACCATTGGCACGAGAACCCCGATAATAATAAATAGAGTCACTATTTTTCCTCCAATGAAAGTACTTCGTAGGTATTATACACAAGATACGTCATTAATTCTATCAACTTCAATCATTTTCATCAAAGTAACCCGCTTCTACAAGACTGGTAAATCTATTATCACCGATTATAATATGATCCAATAAATCTATCCCTAAAATCAAACCACACTCCTTCAACCTCATTGTTGTTATGATATCTTCTTGTGAGGGCGTTACATCACCGGATGGATGATTATGAACTGCGATGATTGCATTGGCATTTTCTCTCACCGCAATACTAAAAATTTCACGTGGATGTACAATCGAACTATTTAATGTACCTTTAAAAACACAGGTTTCTTTAATCACTACATTTTTTGAATTTAACAATAAAATGACAAAATGTTCTTGTGTTAAATCTTTCATTGTTGGAATCATATAATCAGCAACATCACTTGGTTGCGTTATTTTTATACGATTATTTTCAGCTCTTCTCCCCATCCTTTCCCCTAACTCAAATGCTACTTTTAAAGTAATTGCTTTTTGTAATCCAATCCCTTTAACTTTTATCAAATCGTTAATTGAAGATTTTTTCAATTCATTCAGATTCGAAGCAGATTTAAGCAGTTCATTACTAATGTCTATGCTCGAGAATCCTTTTCTTCCGGTGTTAATTAATATAGCTAATAATTCTGTATTCGAAAGACTTTTTGCACCATGGCTTAACAAACGTTCTCTTGGCATTTCTGAAGTTACCATTTCTTTAATTTTCAAAAATATACGCCTCCTAAAAATTGATGGATATCATTATAAAAAAGTGAATTGATAAAAAAGGAAATAAATATAAATGGAACAAGGGGTAATAGTTTAATCGGCTTAAATATCATGGTAATTAAAGCAACTAAACCAGCAATGACAAATGTAAATAAAATGACATAAATAGTGAATTGGAGAGGGAAAAACAAAGAAAGTGCAGATATTAGTAAAACGTCACCATAACCAATATATGCCCGAAATAAAAAGTAGAATATATGCGTGGTCATACTAATAATGATAAAAGCTACTGGATAAATCATACTTAACGAGAGAGAAACGATACAATAAATTATAATTAAGCGACAATCTAACATTAAAGAAGTGATATCGGTCATAGTAAAAATAAGCAGAAAAACATATGTAGTTATAAATAGCGTAGCATTTACGTATGTGAAATCATACTTAATAAAGACGATAGGTATTAAAGCAAAGGTTTCCCCTAAGAAATGTGTTAGGGAAATACGCTTTCGACAGTTTCGACATCGCCCTTTTAATAATAAAAAACTAATAATCGGCATTAATTCATACCATTTGAGTGACGAATTACAATAATCACATTTCGATCTTCTATGTAAATAATCAAATGACGTTTCTTCTATAGATATAAATTGATATAGAAAACTAAAAATACAACTGCAACTATAAGATAACAATACTACCAAATGACAACCTCCTTATGTAAATTATAGTTAGTTATTACCAAAATGTAAATATACACTATTTTTCAAGAATTGAACCGCTTTTTCATTTAAATTTTTCAATATTGCTAAGCATAATTGATGGATACTTTAACAACCCATTACTGCTCGGCAAAATTAATAATGGCAAGAAATTGAACCTTATAAACACATACGATTTAGAGCATAAAAAATAACCATGAAGCTCTACCTATTGATTAAATAGATTCTTCATGGCTATTTTAGTTTTAGTTTTATAATGCTTCAAAGTCTAATTTTGATTTAACTTCACTTATGAAATACAGACTACCGGTAATTACTAATGTATCACCTTGATAATTTTTTATAAATTCAACGTAGTCATCTACTAATTGTATTTCATCATTTTCAATACTACCTACAATTTCTTCTTTGCGTAACGCTTTCGGAAAATCAAATTCAGTTGCATAAAACGTATGCGCAATTAAACTTAAATGTTTGACCATCTCGTTAATCGGTTTTCCGTTTATTGCTGAGAACAAAATATCTACTTTTTCTTTATCATGGTACTGTTTAATTGTATCAATTAGAGCATCTATACTCTCTGAATTATGTGCGCCATCCAAAATGATTAAAGGTTTGTCATGCACCTGCTCAATACGTCCAGTCCAACGAACTGATTCAATACCGTCTATCATCTTATTGAAATCTAATTCAATTAATCCTTGTTCATTTAATTCAATAAGAGCTGTTATGGCTAATGCAGCATTTTGTTTCTGATGTTCACCTAACATGCTTAAAATGATTGTTTCTAATTCATAATCTTTATAACGGTAAGTAAATTCATCATTTTGCGATACAACAACAATTTCTCTATCTAATTCAATTGGCTTTGCATGTTGTTCAATTGCGCGTTCACGAACATATTTTAATGCATCTTCATTTTTAACAGCATATATCACTGGAACGTTAGGCTTTATAATCGCGCCTTTATCCCTAGCAATATCTAGATAAGTACCACCTAAAATATCTGTATGGTCTAGACCGATACTAGTTAAGATTGATAAAACCGGTGTAAAGACATTTGTCGAATCGTTCTTTATACCCAATCCAGCCTCAACAATGACAAAATCAACAGGATGTATTTCACCAAAATATAAAAACATCATCGCTGTGATTATTTCGAATTCAGTTGCAACACCTAAATCTGTTTCACGTTCCATCATTTCACTTACTGGTTTAATACGTGATACTAATTCTACAATAGCGTCATTTGATATTGGCACACCATTTAGACTAATTCGTTCATTAAATGTTTCAATAAACGGCGACGTAAATGTACCTACTTCATAACCATTTTCAACTAAAGCTGTTCTAAGGTAAGCAACTGTAGAGCCTTTACCATTTGTGCCACCTACATGAATACCCTTAATGTTATTTTGAGGATTATTAAATTGTGCTAGCATCCATTCCATACGTTTAACACCTGGTTTGATGCCAAATTTAGTTCTTTCGTGTATCCAATACAAGCTCTCTAGGTAATTCATTGTTACTAACTCCTATGCTTTTAATTGTTCAATTCTTGCCTTCACACCATCATATTTTTCTTGATAATCTTGTTTTTTACGTTTTTCTTCATTTATAACCTTTTCAGGTGCTTTACTTACAAAGTTTTCATTAGAGAGCTTTTTATCTACTCTATCTAATTCGCTTTGAAGTTTAGCTAATTCTTTTTCCAAACGGCTGATTTCCTTATCCATATCAATTAGCCCTTCTAATGGTAATACCACTTTACCTGCAATTACAACTGATGTCATTGCTTTCTCAGGAATTTCCACGTCAGTGCTAATATTTAAGGTACTAGGATTACAGAATTTGATTAAATAATCTTTGTTTTGTGATAAAGTTGTTTCAATTTCTTTATCTTTAGCTTGAATTAAAATAGGTATTTCTTTAGACAATGGCGTATTTACTTCTACACGTGATTGTCTTACAGATTTAATGATTTCAACAAGTTGTTGCATTGTTTGTTTACTTTCTTCAAAAATCAATGATTCACGCACTTCTGGCCATGAAGCTTTAACAATTGTGTCACCTTCATGTGGTAAACTTTGCCATATTTTCTCTGTTACAAATGGCATGAATGGATGTAGCATTCTCATAATATTGTCTAAAGTATAACTCAATACTGAACGTGTAACTTGTTTTTGTTCTTCATCATTACTATTCATTGGAATTTTACTCATTTCAATGTACCAATCACAGAAATCATCCCAAATGAAATTATATAATGCACGTCCAACTTCGCCGAATTCATATTTGTCACTTAAATCAGTAACTGTTGCAATCGTTTCATTTAAACGTGTTAGAATCCATTTATCTGCTAATGATAAGTTACCACTTAAATCGATATCTTCAACTTTAAAGTCTTCACCGATATTCATTAAACTGAAACGTGCCCCATTCCAGATTTTATTGATAAAGTTCCACACTGACTCAACTTTTTCAGTTGAGTATCTTAAATCATGTCCTGGAGATGAACCTGTTGCTAAGAAGTAACGCAAGCTATCAGCACCGTATTCGTCAATAACATCCATTGGATCCACACCATTACCTAATGATTTACTCATCTTACGCCCGTCTTCAGCACGAACTAAACCGTGTAATAATACATCATTAAATGGACGACGATCTGTAAATTCTAAGCCTTGGAATATCATGCGTGCTACCCAGAAAAAGATAATATCGTAACCTGTAACTAAGGCATTTGTTGGGTAGTATCGTTTAAAGTCTTCACTTTCTAAATCAGGCCAACCTAACGTAGAGAAAGGCCATAAAGCACTTGAGAACCACGTATCTAATACATCTTCATCTTGTTGCCAATTTTCAATATCAGTTGGCGCTTCTTCTCCAACATATATTTCGCCTGTTTCTTTATGATACCAAGCCGGAATTTGATGACCCCACCATAATTGTCTTGAAATCGTCCAATCTCTAATATTTTCCATCCATTGGTTAAATGTATGTTCGAAACGTTGCGGATAAAAATCAATACGATCATCTGTTTTTTGGTTATCTAATGAACGTTTCGCTAAGTCTTCCATGCGCACAAACCATTGTGTTGATAAATATGGTTCAACAACAGCGCCAGATCGTTCTGAATGACCTACAGAATGAACATGATCTTCAATCTTGATAACTAAATCTTGTTCTTTTAAATCTTTAACTAGCTGTTTACGACAATCAAAACGGTCCATACCTTCATATTTACCCGCTTTGTCGTTCATTTTACCATTTTCATCCATAACGATAATATTTTCTAATTGATGTCTTTGACCAATTTCAAAATCATTAGGGTCATGTGCTGGTGTCACTTTCATAGCACCAGAACCGAAGTCTATATCAACATACTCATCTGCTAAAATAGGCAGTTCGCGTCCTACGATTGGTAATATAACAGTTTTACCGATTACATCTTTGTATCGTTCGTCATTAGGGTTAACAACAATCGCTGTATCACCTAACATCGTTTCTGGTCTTGTTGTTGCAATTTCAATAAAACCTTCACCATCAGCGTAAGGATATTTAAAATGATAAAACGCACCTTGAACATCTTCATGTATTACTTCAATATCAGATAAAGCTGTACGTGCTTTAGGATCCCAATTTATAATACGTTCGCCACGATAAATAATTCCTTTATTGTATAAATCAACAAAAACTTTTTTAACTGCTTTACTTAAACCTTCATCTAAAGTAAAACGTTCTCTACTATAATCTAAACCTAGACCTAATTTAGCCCATTGCGCACGAATAAATGACGCATACTCTTCTTTCCAATCCCATGCCTGTTCTAAAAACTTTTCACGACCAAGATCATATCTAGTTATTCCTTGTTCATTTAATTTAGCTTCTACCTTTGCCTGTGTCGCAATACCAGCATGATCCATACCTGGTAAGTATAACGTATCGTATCCTTGCATACGTTTCATACGTGTAATGATATCTTGTAAAGTCGTATCCCATGCATGTCCTAAATGTAATTTACCAGTTACATTTGGTGGCGGGATAACAATTGTATATGTTTCTTTTGATTTATCTTCTGACGGTTTAAAATAACCATTCTTTACCCATTCTTCATAACGTCCCGCTTCAACTTCACGAGGATCATATTTTGGTTTCATTTCCATTTGCTATACCTCCTAAAAAAATAAAAATATCCATCCTATATACAAATAGGACGGATATTCCGTGGTACCACCTATATTCAAGAAGGATGTTTAATATCAAATTCACTCTTTTAACATAATTGGAATAATCATACCAATACTATCATCGTGAAATTTGAAATGCTTCATCTCTTCAAGCACTCTAGATTATGATTAACGCTCAAACACGTCTTAGCCTACTATTAATCACGTTCAGCTAAGATACTCTGTGGGCTACCTTCAGTAAAAATCATTTACATACTCACACCAAATCATATGCTCTCTTTAAAATAATTTGAACTTACTCTTCCCAAATCCTATATTAAACTCTTAACTTATAGTATAATGATTGACAAAATAAGTCAATGTATAGGTGGGAATAAAATGAATGAATGCGCATTTGGTACTAAAGATCCAGTCTACTTAAACTATCATGATCATGTATGGGGACAACCGCTCTATGATAGCAAGGCATTGTTTAAACTTTTAGCATTAGAATCACAACATGCTGGGCTATCTTGGTTAACTATTTTAAAAAAGAAAGAAGCCTATGAAGAAGCATTTTATGATTTCGAACCAGAAAAGGTAGCACAAATGACCGCTCAAGATATCGACCGCTTAATGACTTTTCCAAATATCGTTCATCATCGTAAAAAATTAGAAGCAATTGTTAATCAAGCTCAAGGGTATTTAAAAATTGAACAAGCATATGGTAGTTTTAGTAAATTTTTATGGTCTTATGTAAATGGTAAGCCTAAAGATTTGCAGTATGAACATGCTTCTGATCGTATCACAGTTGATGATACTGCAACACAACTATCTAAAGATTTAAAACAATACGGGTTTAAATTTTTAGGTCCAGTAACAGTATTTTCGTTTTTAGAAGCAGCTGGTTTATATGATGCACATTTAAAAGATTGTCCATCAAAGCCTAAACACAATTAATTTGCTATAGCATCATAAAGTAAACGAGACATCATCTATTTTTAACTAATAGACTGTCTCGTTTTTTGATGTGAAAATTTATTCAAATCATAAGTTAAAGTTCCAAGTTAATGCACTGCTAATATTAGATATCTTAATCTAAAAATAGATGTACAACCTTTGCTTAAACCTTAATAATGAATTCTATCCTAAGCATAAATCAACTTAAATGGATGATAGTTTCTAATCTTCACGCTTATTCGAACGATATTTTAAAAAGTAATTAATTCCTGGTGCAATAATAAATAGGATGAAAAAGATTCGGAAAATATGATAACTCGTAATCATAGCAACATCGGCACCAGTAGCTAATGCAACTAAAACTATCTGATTAACCCCTCCTGGTGCTGCACCAAGAAACAATTCATTAATAGGATTATTATCAAAGAAATGTATGACATAAACCATGATTAGCGCACCAATTATCAACATAATATTTTGAATTGTAATTGCGATTGCTAGTCTACCTTTTAAATCTGACAATAAATGCGCAATTTGAACTCCAATTCTAATCATATATATTAGTTGTGCCATGTTCAACAACCAATGATCTAGTGTAAATGTTAAACCTGTAGAAAAATTCCAAACAATTAATACAATGAGTGGTGCTAATAATTGAAATGTTGGAAACTTTATTTTAGACATAATTAGATAAACTATAAAGATAGCTATCGCTAAAATAACTATTTGCCCTATGTTTAATACTTGTGATAAAGGCAAGACTTTTGTTAACTTTCCATTCGCATGCATGTTACCATCATGAAAAAAATATGAAATGAACGGTACTAAAACAACAACAAATATAATTCGTGATGTTTGCGTTAAGCTAACAACTAACAAATTAGCACGTTTGTCTTGTTCAGCCATGACCAGCATTTGTGTTAGTGCTCCTGGTATAACACTTAAAATAGCTGTTTCTGTATTAATACGTGCAATTTTTTTAAAAATAAATGCCATTACTATTGCAATTAATAATATCGAAATAGATACAACAATAATCGAAAGCCAATTGTCTTTAATATCCATAACGACATTTTTCGTAAACGTTGATCCGATTTGCACACCTAATAGTACAATACCTAATTCACTAAGTAAGAATGGCCATTTAATATCAAGTTTGAAAACTTTTACACAAATGATTGATGCGATAATAGGACCAAACATAAATGGGAGTAATACGTGCGATGAATACAGTAGAATACTAATAAAAAATGATAAAACGAACACAATGAAATTATTTCTATATATCATTGTCATGTTTTCCACTTCTTTCAATAAAAAATAAAATGACTAAATTGCTGCTTGAGCTTCACGTTTGTTAAGATAACAATATCCGCTAGCAGTTTTGACTACAAAGCATATATGGACTTTCACTATCAAGTCGCCGCCCATGCCTGATATACATTTAAAAAGAGCCTGAACAAAGTTCAGGCTCTCAATTTGTCCGTATATTTATTTTACAATACGACTTAAAGCCGTATCAAATGCTTGAATCGTTTTTTCAATATCTTCTTTCGTGTGTGCCGTAGATAGGAATGTACCTTCAAATTGAGATGGTGGTAAAAACACACCTTCTTTTGCCATTTCTCGATACATTTCTGCAAATAATTTCAAATCACTTTTATTCGCTTGTTCAAAATTAGTTACAGGTCCTTCATTTAAGAAATAACCAATCATTGAACCTGCTCTATTTACAGTTATTGGTACATTGTGTTTAGCAAATACACGCTTTAAACCGTCTTCAAGTATATCGCCTAACATATTAAAATACTCATATGTCTCTGGCGTTAATTGGCTTAACGTTTCATAACCACTTGTCATTGCAAGAGGATTTCCTGATAACGTACCCGCTTGATAAATATTTCCTAATGGTGCTATATGATCCATGATTTCTTTTTTACCACCAAAAGCACCTACAGGTAGTCCTCCACCGATAACTTTTCCTAAGCAAGTTAAATCTGGTGTCACACCAAAGTAACCTTGTGCACAATGATAACCGACTCTGAAACCAGTCATTACTTCATCGAAAATTAGCAATGCGCCGTATTCAGTCGTAATATTTCTTAATCCCTGTAAAAAACCTTCAATCGGCGGTACGACACCCATATTACCAGCAACAGGTTCTACGATTACACCAGCAATATCGTCTCCAAATTTTTCGAAAGCGATTTTAAGTGCATCTAAATCATTGTATGGAACTGTAATTGTATTTTTAGCAATACCTTCAGGCACACCAGGAGAATCCGGCAATCCTAATGTTGCCACCCCAGAACCAGCTTTGATTAATAACGAATCACTATGACCATGATAGCAACCTTCAAATTTCACAATTTTATTTCTTCCAGTATAACCACGTGCTAATCTTAAAGTATCCAATGTAGCTTCTGTACCAGATGACACCATACGCACTTTTTCTATTGAAGGTACTCGGTCAATAACGAGCTGCGCCAATTTATTTTCAAGTAATGTTGATGCACCAAAACTTGTACCTTTATCAATTGCTTCATGTAAATGACTAATAACTTGAGGGTCTCTATGTCCTAAAATAAGTGGCCCCCAACTTAGTACATAGTCGATATACTCGTTACCATCGATATCATAAATTTTTGAACCTTTACCGTGATCCATAAAAATTGCTGGTGTATCTACTGATTTAAATGCGCGTACTGGACTATTTACACCACCAGGCATTAAAGTTTCAGCAACCTTCATTGCTTCTTCTGATTTCGTATATCTCATAAAGTAAATTCCTCCTATAGTTTATGGAAAATCATACATATAAAACCTTATTTATCTAAATAGCGACAAATGTCCTTTGCAAAATACGTAATAATCATATCAGCACCTGCACGTTTCATTGAAACCATTTGTTCCATAACGACACGTTCTTCATCTATCCAACCATTTTGTGCCGCTGCTTTAGTCATACTATATTCTCCACTCACATTATATGCAACAACTGGAACATTCGTATGATTTTTAACATCTCGAACTATGTCTAAATAACTTAGAGCAGGTTTAACAATCATCATGTCGCACCCTTCTTTAAGATCACTTTCTAATTCACGAAGTGCTTCCAAACGGTTAGCAGGGTCCATCTGATACGTTTTTCTATCCCCAAATGATGGCGCTGAATCTGCTGCATCTCTAAAAGGTCCAAAGAAACTTGATGCATACTTGACACCATAACTCATTATAGGAATATTGTAATAGCCGGCTTCATCTAATCCACGACGAATTTCAGCAACAAAACCATCCATCATATTACTTGGCGCAATAATATCAGCACCAGCTTCCACTTGAGAAATTGCTGTTTTAACAAGCAGTGGCAATGATTTATCATTGTCAACGTCATGTGTATGGTCATCAATCACGCCACAATGACCATGATCAGTATATTCACATAAACAAGTGTCTGCAACAATTAATAAGTCATCATACATTTTTTTAGCAATACGTGTTGCCTGTTGAATAACACCATCGTGAATGTATGCACCAGTACCTATATCATCTTTTGAGTTTGGAACACCGAAAAACATAATGGCACGTATGCCTAAGTCATAAGCTTCTTTTAATTCACTTTCAAGTAAATTCAAACTGATTTGGTATACACCTGGCAATGACTTAATTTCTTTTTTCACATCGTCTTTTTCAACTACAAAAATTGGATATATTAAATCTTCTTTTCTTACATGATTCTCTCTAACCATATCTCTCATTGTCGCTGATGATCTCAATCTTCTATGTCTATCAAATTTCATTTTTAGCCCCTACTTTCTAAAATCTTTTCAATTAGTGATTCGAGTGTTTGAATTTCTGCAATTGTTACTGGTTGTTGATATGATTTAATGGTCCGTGCTGTTTGTTCTCCAATAGCAAAATACGACTTGAATTTTGGTACAAATCCTTCATTAAAATAATAACGTACTGCCGACGAACTTGAAAATGTTAATGCATCGATTTGTTGATGTTCTATCATTTCTTTAACATCTTGTATATTTTGTTTGTTAGGCACTGAAGTATATAAATCTATTTTAACAACTTCATTATCTTTAGATAACGCTGCTAATAACAATGGTCTCGCCAATTCACTCGAAGGCAAAAGTATTTTTTGGTTAGTTTGATTAAATGATTTTAAAAATCCTTCTTGAGAAAAGTCGTTTGGCATAAAATCAACTCGAATGCCAAGTGATTCACAATATTGCGCTGTCTTACTTCCTATCACAGCAATGTTATCAACATTAATTCCTTTTAGATATTTATAAAAGAATTTCACAGCATTTTTAGATGAAAAAATAAGCCAGTCATAGCGTTGATTTAACAAATGAATATCAAAATTTAGTGGCTTTATATCAATAAAGGGTTTGTGAATAATTGATACTAAATCACTTTGCATGTCATTTGTTTGTGTCATAACTACAACTGGCTTCATATTTAAACGTCACTCCATTATTTAATGTTGTTCATTTAAGCGTTTTATAATTTCATAAGCACCTTGCTCTTTTAATTTGTTACTCACTGTTTTGCCTAACTCAACCGGATCTGTTCCGTTCATTGTATATTCAAATCGTTCTTTACCATCTGGGGTCATAATTAAACCTGTAAATTCGATTTCTTTTTGATCTGAGATTGTAGCATATCCTGCGATTGGCACCTGACAACTACCATCCATTTCTGCTAAAAACGTTCGTTCAGCAGTCACACATTTTGCAACCTCATCATTATGTACTTTGCTTAATAATGTTAATAGTTCTTCATCGTCACTACGACATTCTATCCCTAAAGCACCTTGTCCGATTGCAGGTAACAATGTATCTCTATCAAGATAAGATGTTACAATATCATCTGACCAGCCCATTCTTCTTAAACCAGCTGCAGCTAAAATAATCGCATCATAATCTTCAGTTTGTAACTTTTCTAATCGTGTATCTATATTACCTCTAATCCATTTAATCTCTAAATTAGGATACTTAGATAATATTTGTGCACCACGACGTAATGAACTAGTACCAATAATACTGCCTTCTGGCAATTGGGATAGTGGTGTATGTGTTTTAGAAATATACGCATCAAAAGGTAATTCTCTATCAGGGATACAACCTAATGTTAAACCTTCCGGAATTACACTTGGTACATCTTTAAGCGAGTGTATTGCCATATCGATATTTTTTTCAAAAAGTTCATGTTGTATTTCTTTAACAAATAAGCCTTTGCCTCCGACTTTAGACAATTGCTTATCTACTATACGATCGCCTTTCGTGACAATTTCTTTAATTTCAATTTCTAGATTTGGCTCGACAGCTTTTAATTTATCAATAAATTGCTGGCTTTGTGTTAAAGCTAATTTACTTCTTCTGGAGCCAACGACTAATTTACGCATGTTCAATTCCTCCTAGGAACGGATTGCTCTAGATTATTTTCTCAATTCACAAAATGTGTTGCAAAAAATAAATTAATCATATTTAAGCAAAATAAAATAATGTTATAGTATATTAAATACCTTGAATTCAACCATTTGTTGATTCTAAGCAAAATATAACTTCCATATAATACTGTAATAATTGAAGAGAGTATTACCTTCGGGTCAATGAATATACGTTCACCAACTGAAATTACACCCCACTGTGTACCTAAAATAATACTAAATATGAGAATTATCCACCCACTTAACGTTGAGTAAAACACAATTGATTCAAGTGTAGCAACGCTACCTATTCTAAAGTATTTTTGATCAAAACGTTTTTCCTTCAAATTACGGTATTGCATGATATACAGTAATGCATTGACAAAAGCTAAGGCAAAGAAGACATAACTTAACACAGCTAGACCGATATGGACTAACAGTAACTCGTCTACAACAGCAATTTTCTGAACCTTATTAGTATAATGTGTCGGTTGAAATGTATTCATCCCTAAAAGTGTTAGCCCTATTAAATTCAAGAAAAACACAGAGAAATTCAAAACTTTGATAAGGTTAAGAATTAAAGAGATTGAAATAATCAGCCAACTTAAAGTATAGAATACATCTGAAATAGACCCTAATGGAATATGTCTAGTTTGTATAATAAAAATAGATAAAGAGATTGTTTGTAAAACCCAAACAATCCCCAATAAATATATGCCTAAACTTCTAATCTTATGACTTTTTTGGACAAAATCATAAAAATAGCAAATGATACTGATTAAGTATATTAATAATATAATTTCATTGAATCGAATAAACAGGTTTTCTTGCATATTATCACCATATTAATATGCTTATTCAAAACTAAAGATACGTCGCGCTGAAATTTCCTTGACCTTGCTTTCTTTTTGTTGCTTCGCTTGCTCATGAGGACATTCAGCTTCGATATCAAATATATTTTGAAATAGCTCTAATTTTTCATTACTTTTCTTATCACTACTTAATTCTTTGGCCTGTTTAATAGGATCTTTCAACATTTGATTGATGATACTTTTTGTATGTTTAGATATAATTTTACGCTCTCTTTCGCTTAACCCTGGCAATTTACGATCAATACTGTCCATCGTTTCTGCTTGAATTGCCATAGCTTTTTCACGTAAAGCTCTAATCACTGGAACAACACCCAACATACTAATCCACTCATTGTGTGCATGTATTTCTGCAGGAATTTGTTCCGAAATTGTTGCAGCCGCTAATTGTCGCTCACGTAAGTTTGCATCAACTAAACCTTTTAAGTCATCAACATCATAATTAAAGATGTTTGTGATGGCACTAATACCAGGTTCAATATCTCGAGGAACTGCAATATCAATCAATACTAGTGAATCTTGCTTTCTATTTTCTGCAATTCTTTCTATCATTTCATTTGTAATGATATAAGATTGTGCACTCGTTGAACTAATCACAATATCTGCACTTTCAAGTAAATTTGGTAATGATGATAGTTCATCATATTTCACTTGATGCTTTGCTGCTAATTTCATAGCATTTTCAATTGTTCTATTTACTACTGTAATATCAGTAATTCCAGAACCAAGAAGATTTAATAGTGATAATTCACTCATTTCCCCTGCACCAATAATGATAGCTTGCTTACTTTTCAATTTGCCAAATACTTTTTTCGCCAACTCGACCGCAGCATAAGACACACTTACAGCATTATCAGCTATATCTGTTTCATTATGTGCTCTTTTTGCAAAAGTAATTGCCTGTTTAAATAGATGATTAAAAATTGTTCCTGTCGTACCTGTGCTTTGCGCTAAGAAAAATGCATCTCTTATTTGACCTAAAATTTGAGTTTCTCCAAGTACGATTGAATCTAAACCAGAAGTGACACGCAATAAATGTTCTACTGCTTCGTCCCCCACTTTTACTTCTGACATTGCTTTAATATCATCTACTTCAAATCCAAATGCACGAGCTAGAAATCGTTGAATATAGTAACGACCTGTGTGAATTTGATCAACAACAGCATATACTTCAGTTCGATTACATGTTGATAATATGACATTTTCTAAAATAGATTTAGTTTCATATAAATCTTCATGGGCAATTCGTAAGGCATCATCTCTAAAAGCAACTTGCTCTCTTAGTGCAACATCAGCTGTGCGATGATTTATACTAATTGCAATAAAATGCATTTGAAACGCCCCCATATATACTAACAATACAAATATTATAACATAATTTAAAATCCAATTAAGTACGATGCTTAAATAAATTATAATCTTTCTAATTTACTTTTGAGTTTTTGACAAAATGATGAACGTTGAAAAATGTTATCAATTGTGTACTAATTAAAAGTTTCGTGCTTACATTATTTTTAAAATTTTTGTATAAGTTTTGTCGTACAAAAACTATGAAATATACGGTTCAATTAAATTCCATATTTGTTGTTGTTTATTATTTTGAATTGATGAATAACTTACAATTGTATCGTCTGGGTCCATATCTAATTGTGTCTTAATATTTTTAATATGCTTTTGAACTTTACCTTTTGGAATTTTGTCTTCTTTAGTGCATATAACTAAAGTAGGAATATCAAAATGTTTCAAATAATTGTACATTAAGATATCATCTTGTGTTGGATCATGTCTTAAATCAACTAATTGAATAACTAATTGCAAATTCTCTCTCTTAGTTATATATTCCTCAATCATTTTCCCAAATTTTTCACGTTGTGTTTTACTTACTTTAGCATATCCATACCCTGGAACATCCACAAAAATAAGTTGTTCATCTATATTATAAAAATTTAACGTTTGCGTTTTGCCGGGTTGCTGTGATGTACGTGCCATATTTTTTCTGCCAATCATACTATTGATAAATGTAGACTTACCTACATTAGATCGACCGCTCAGTGCAACTTCAGACAATTCTGTTTCTGGATATTGTTCTTCTTTTACTGCACTAATGATTAATTCTATATTATTAGGATTAACTTTCATTTTATATCCTCACTTTTTTATATTCTCTTTCAACTCTACCATTATATAATATTTGAACCTTTCGGTATACATTATAAAAAAGCTCCGATCAAAGTTAAACTATTTGAGCGTCAACTTTGATTGGAGCTTTTCACTTTTATAACACATCAATGATTAAGCTGATGTTTTACTATTATTAATTAAATTGCCTTCTGCGTCGTATAGTTCTGGTTCAGTTTCTTCATTAATTGTTTGTGCTGTAATAACTACCTTCGTTACATTTTCGTTAGAAGGCACATCAAACATAATATCGATTAACGATTCTTCTATGATTGAACGTAAACCACGCGCACCTGTTTTTCTTTCAATTGCTTTTTCACTAATTGCTGATAAAGCTTCTTCAGTGAACTCTAAATCCACATTATCTAATTCCAGCATTTTAGTATATTGTTTCACAAGTGCATTTTTAGGTTGCGTTAAGATGTTTTTCAACGCAGTTACATCTAATGTTTCTAAATTAGCTACAATTGGCACACGTCCGATAAATTCAGGAATCAAACCATAGGCTTGCAAATCTTCTGGGCGAATTTGTGCTAATAATGCTTGTTCGTCATATTTATCAGCTTCATTGCTTGAGAAACCAATAACTTTTTCACCAAGACGGCGCTTAATCACTTCTTCAATACCATCAAAGGCACCACCAAGAATAAATAAGATATTTGTTGTATCAATTTGAATCATTTCTTGGTTTGGATGTTTGCGTCCACCTTGTGGCGGAACACTTGCAGTCGTACCTTCTAAGATTTTAAGCAATGCTTGTTGAACACCTTCACCTGAAACGTCACGTGTTATAGATGTGTTTTCAGATTTACGTGCAATTTTATCAATTTCATCTACATAAATAATACCTTTTTCGGCTTTATCAATGTCAAAGTCAGCTGCTTGAATTAATCTCAACAAGATATTTTCAACATCATCGCCTACATAACCAGCTTCAGTTAAACTTGTCGCATCTGCAATTGCAAATGGTACATTCAACGTCTTGGCTAATGTTTGAGCTAATAATGTTTTACCACTACCTGTTGGCCCAATTAATGCAATGTTACTTTTTTGTAATTCAACATCATCTTCTTTTGGTCCTAATTGTTGAATACGCTTATAGTGGTTATAAACAGCTACAGCTAAAGATTTTTTAGCTTTTTCTTGACCAATAACATATTCGTTTAAATGATCCATAATTTCTTTAGGAGTAGGTAATTCTGTCATCGCTTCAGAAGTGTTTTGAGCTAATTCTTCTTCGACGATTTCTGAGCATAATTCAATACACTCATTACAAATATATACACCACTTCCTGCTACAAGTTTTTTTACTTGATCTTGGTCTTTTCCGCAGAAAGAGCATTTCAAATTTTCTTCATCTTCATTGAATTTAAACATTCTTTTTACACCCCTATTCGTTAAAGACTATACTAGATTGGATATTACAATGCAACATATTAACATACAAACTTTTTGCTTAAAGAATAGTAGCAGATACATAAGCTATGCATCTGCTACTCATTTTTGTAATTTAATATTTAATGAGGATTAATCTTCTTTAGTTCCTTCAACGAACTTTGCGTTATCTCTTAATAAATCGATAACTTTTTGGATACGAACATCATTTTTAATGATATCAGTATTACCTAAAGTATTTTTGATATCTTCAACTGAGATATTAAATTGTTTACTCATTTTTTCTAATTCTTTATCGATATCTTCATCAGTAGCTTCGATTTTTTCAGCTTCAGCGATCGCAGTTAAAGTTAAGTTAGTTTTAACACGTTGTTCTGCATCGTCTTTCATTTGCTCTCTTAATTGAGTTTCATCTTGACCTGAGATTTGGAAGTACGTTTGTAAATCTAAACCTTGTTGTTGAATTCTTTGTGCAAATTCAGACACCATACGATCTAATTCAGTATTAACCATTGCTTCAGGAATATCGATTGTTGTATTATCAGTAGCTTTTGTAATCGCTTCTTCTTTTTCAACATTTTCAGCATCTGTAGCTTTTTGTTCAGCTAAACGTTTACGTAAGTTTTCTTTGTACTCGTCTACTGTATTTGCTTCTGCATCTAATTCATTAGCAATTTCATCTGTTAATTCTGGAACTTCTTTAAATTTAATTTCGTTAACTTTTGTTTTGAAAGTTGCTTCTTTACCAGCTAATTCTTCAGCATGGTATTCTTCTGGGAATGTTACGACAACATCTTTTTCTTCGTCAACTTTCATACCTTCTAATTGCTCTTCGAAACCAGGTATGAATGAACCTGAACCGATTTCTAAATCGTAACCTTCAGCTTGTCCACCTTCGAATTCTTCTCCGTCAACTGAACCACTAAAGTCAATGTTAACTGTGTCGCCATTTTCAACAACACCATCTTCTTTAACTACCATTTCAGCTAAATGTCCTAAGCTGTGGTCAATCGCTTCTTGTAACTCATCATCAGATAATTCAGTTTCTTGTTTTTCAATTTCAAGACCTTTATAGTCTCCTAATTTAACTTCTGGCTCAACTGTAACTGTTGCTTCAAAAATGAAATCTTTACCTTTTTCAATTTGAGTAACACTTACTTCTGGTTGTGCAACTGGTTTAATATCAGTTTCGTCAATTGCTTCACCATAAGCATCTGGTAATAAAATGTCGATAGCATCTTGATATAATGCTTCTACACCAAAGCGTTGTTCAAAAATTGGACGTGGCACTTTACCTTTACGGAATCCAGGTACGTTAATTTGTTTAACCACTTTTTTGAATGCTTGATCTAACGCTTTGTTTACTTTTTCTGCAGGAACAGTAACAGTTAATAAACCTTCGTTACCTTCCTTTTTTTCCCAAGTTGCTGTCATGTATATATACCTCCATGATTAACTAATTTATTTTTTCAACTTCCCTATTATATCATAGGTCTATTCCCTATACAAACATTGAAATCACAACGTTTATATATTTGTAAATCAACTTTTTTCGTCAAAACTATATTAAAATGCTGAGTATTATTTTGCAACAATTTAACTATTATTATTCAAATCTAATTGCTGAATAAAATTAAATGCATCGATACTTTGTAATTCACATTTAAGTCCTAACATATTTTTGAAATAACATTCGTATGCATTAATCCATTTATTCGTTTCAAACAAAGTTTCAATATCAATTGGATAAATCATGATAGAGTGATTATTCATAATATGGTGTGCTTCTTCAGCGATATGTAATGCACCATCATTTAATGTTTCCATAACGTTAGGTATAACTTTTTCTTTCAGTGTTGTATGTTCTAGCCCATTTAAATTAGCTGGTACAAAAGTTACATCCATACCATACTTTTCAATTGTCAGTTCTTGTGTACAATTTGCAAACCTTAAATACTCAATCATTAAACTAATGAGGTTATAACTGTACGTATTAGATTTTAATATATATAATACCGTTTCTTGAAATTGAAAATGACCATTGTCTATTAACTTCAAAATCAAGTGCGTCTGTTCCCTCATTGATAACGTATCAAAATCAGTTAATGACTGAGTCAATCGTTTTTCATCTTCAATTAATTTTGACTTAGCAAATTCTTTAAGAGGATGTAATGCCATTCTTGTTTTGTGATCTTTGACTTCATCAATAATTTGATGAATTACTTCTACCGCTTCAAAATATTGTCCCAAACCAATCAAACTTTTCACGTAATAAATCATCAATGCATCATATTGTTGTATGCCAGTTTTCAATAAGACAATTGTTTCTTCTCTTAATTCAAGAAATGACCCCGTCTCATATAACATACGGCATTTCATCATTGCTATTTCTTCAGTGAGTTCAAATTGACGTTCATATTGCACAATATATTCATACATCAGGTCATAGTTTTGGTCTTGTTCAGCACGTTTTATATCTTTATATAACTTTTTCGAAGAGTTAGGAAACTGAATAATATCTGACATATATGTCACCTCGTTTGATTATAAATCTTGAAGGATTAATGCGCTCCACGTTTCGAAATCATCATATGACTCTATGTTGCCTTTTTCAACCCATTTTATTCGTAAAGTATCTGTTTCTTTAGCTTCTACATCATTCGTACTTACAGTGATTTTAAATACAACACCAATATGTACCTTGCCCACTTCATTATTATCGTCATTAATAAAACCGATATATTCCATATTTTGTGAATCTTGCTCACTTAAACCTACTTCTTCTTCTAATTCTCTCTGTGCATTAACTCTCAATACTTCGTTAATAGATTCTGCTCCTGGAACATCATTCATATGACCGCCTACACCTATTGAAGATTGTCCATGCAATCGAGCTTCTCCACCGCCAGATAATCGTTCATACACTAATATCTCGCCATGCTCATTTTCAAGTAAACAATAAGAAATGAGTTGTTTATATGATGGATCCTCTTCCATATCGCCGCGTCGCTTAACTTCATATTGACTTAGCGCATCAAAAATATTTTGACCTTCTGGTTTATTCTTATTTAAAAACCCATTGAAATTATTCTTTTCATTATTAAAAATAATTTCTCTAGGTACTACAATGATTTGTTCATCAAATTTAGACATCGTATAAAACTCCTCACTTTAATGTTTGTTCTCTTAAATGCATTTTAGCAAATATGTCATATTTTAGCGATTAAATGTGGCATTTTGCTTTTTAAAAAATAAAAAAGAGATGACAATGCCATCTCTTTTTTATAAGTGTTATTATTTTAAAGCATCTTTAGCTTTAGTTACTAATTGAGCAAATGCTTTTTCGTCAGAAATTGCGATTTCTGATAACATTTTACGGTTAATGTCGATACCAGCTTTTTTCAAACCGTTCATTAAACGTGAGTAGCTCATTTCATGTTGACGAGCTGCTGCGTTGATACGTGTAATCCATAATTTACGGAAGTCACGTTTACGTTGACGACGGTCACGGAAAGCATATTGACCTGATTTCATTACTTGTTGCTTAGCTACTTTGTATAATGTATGTTTTGAACCGAAGTAACCTTTAGCTAATTTAATCGTTTTTTTACGACGCGCTCTTGTTACTGTTCCACCTTTAACTCGTGGCATAAAAAATTCCTCCTTAGGTAATTCCTACCGATTTCTGTATTTGTTCTTATTTTTTGTATGCTAATAATTGTTTTACACGTTTCATATCGCTCTTAGACACTAATCTAGCTTTACGTAATTGACGTTTTTGTTTAGTGCTCTTGTTTGCGAATAAGTGAGATGTGAAAGCTCTTGAACGTTTTAATTGACCTGAAGCAGTTCTTTTAACACGTTTAGCTGCTCCGCGGTGAGTTTTCATTTTTGGCATAATATAAGTCCTCCTGTAATAGCTTTAATTATTTTTCAGCTGTTGGCGCTAACATGATAAACATTTGACGCCCGTCCATTTTAGGTTTTTGTTCAACTGTTGCTATATCTTTGCATTCATCTGCATATTTTTCTAGCACACGTTGACCAATTTCCTTATGCGTAATGGCACGCCCTCTGAAACGAATAGATACTTTACATTTATCGCCTTTAGTTAAGAATTTACGTCCGTTTTTCAACTTAGTTTGGAAATCATGTTCCTCAATTGTTGGACTTAAACGAATTTCTTTAACATTGATAATTTTTTGTTTCTTTTTCATTTCTTTTTCTTTTTTCTGTTGTTCGAATTTGAATTTACCGTAATCCATAATTCTTGCAACTGGTGGTTTCGCATTCGGTGCAACGACCACTAAGTCTAAATCTACACGTTCAGCCATTTCTAAAGCTTCACGCTTTGATTTAACACCAATTTGTTCACCATCTTGACCGATTAAACGTAATTCTTTTGCACGAATTTTGTCATTGATTTGAGTTTGATCTTTTGCTATGGTTGACACCTCCAAAATTTTTACGAAATTTGCACCAAGCAAAAAGGAAGAGCAGGTATAAAATACCCGCTCTTCCTTATACACAGTTATGTGTAATGTGATTAACCTGCCAACTGCTTTATGCGTCGCTACAGGTGAGAAGCGGGTGCTTCTACTTGGTTCGTTTCGTATTCAACGTTGTTAATCATATCAACAATTCACATTTAAGTCAACACTATAACTGTAATTATTTTTATTTTAACCTTTTATTTCATCCATTGACACGTCTTGACGTAAATCTACTTGTTCTAATGGAATTTTTTTCGTTTTATATCGAAGCTTATGATAAATAAAGAATGCTAAAAATACTGGGATTCCCATATACGTAATTAAGAAGCGACTAAAATTAAAATCTCCTGTTTTAATAAAGTCAACATCTTGACCAATAATTACTACAATACATAAAAAGCCAGCAAATAATGGTCCGAATGGGAATAATTTAGCAGTATATTTTAATTTAGATTTGTCATAATTTTGTTTATCAAATGCTCTTCTAAATCGATAATGACTTACTGCTATACCTACCCAAGCAATAAAACCAGTTAAACCACTTGCTGCAACGATATATTCGTATGCACCTTTTGTAAGGCTTTGTAATACGAAAATTATCACTACAATGATTGCTGTAACGAGTAACGACATATATGGCACACCGTTTTTATTTGTTTTACCAAATGCTTCAAACGCTAATTTATCTTTACTCATTGAATATAGCATTCGAGTTGAAGCATACATACCTGAGTTACCTGCTGATAACACAGACGTTAAAATGACTGCATTCATAAATGATGCTGCAAACGCAAATCCAGCATTTTTAAACACTAATGTGAATGGAGACGTTGCTACATTATCACTACCACCCATTAATGCACTACTATCATAAGGAATTAACATACCGATAACAAAAATGGCTAAAATGTAAAATAATAAAATTCTCCAGAATACTTGTTTAATTGCTTTCGGCACAGCACGTTCAGGATTTTCTGATTCACCAGCCGTAATACCAATTAACTCAGTACCTTGGAATGAGAAACCAGCGATTAAGAATACACCTAGAATTGATAATAAACTTCCTCCTAAGTTGCCACCAAGAATAGGACCTTCACCTTTATTAAATATTTCGAATCCTACAACATGACCACCCATGATTCCGACAATCGTTAATAAACCAATTGCAATGAAAACAATAACTGTAACCACTTTTATCAATGCCAACCAGTATTCACTTTCACCATAGACGCGAACTGATAACGAATTCAGACTAAAAATTATAACTAAGAACAACGCACTCCATGCCCAAGCGGGTATGCCTTGCAATGGTGTCCAATATTGAATGACTTGTGCTGCAATCGTAATATCTGCTGCTACAGTTACTACCCAGTTAAACCAATAGTTCCAACCAAGCGCAAACCCTAAAGATGGATCAACAAATCTTGTAGCATATGTACTAAATGAACCTGATACTGGCAAATACGTAGCCATTTCGCCAAGTGACGTCATTAAGAAAAATACCATTATTCCGATAATTGCGTATCCTATTAATGCACCCAAAGCACCTGCATCATGAATTGCTCCACCAGAAGTTACAAATAAACCTGTACCAATACAACCCCCAATCGCAATCATAGAAATATGACGATCTTTAAGTCCCCTTTTGACAACATTGTTACTTTCATTTTGAACTTTTGACATATAAGCTCCCTTTCCATGTTTTAGAGGCCAAGAAATAAATAACCTTTATTCACTTTCATACCCTTTTTTACAGAACATAGTGATATTAAAAGTAAAAAAGTGGCTACATACCTTTAAGATATGCAACCACTTTGGCAATTATCTATATAAGGTAGCACATCACATTCTGTGACAGTACAGTTCCTATTCGAAAACTGTCCCAATAGATATAATTTATGGTTTATATCTATTTCGGCATCTTTACCTTTCACTTGTTCAACTTATGTACCATAAATACTTCTGACAAGTTACTAATTAAACATGCAACCTCTAACTCAATTTAATATTTTAACTAACTTGTAATATACAGGATTCATCACGCATAATCAACCCTGTGAAACTTGATACGCAATAAAAATTTCAAAGCATTTTATTGCGACAACTGTCTATCTATGTTTTTTTAAACGAATTTCATCAACTAGATTCCAGATAAATTCATCTTTTTCAACTGTTTCTTGGTCTTGCGATCCATATTGACGCACATTCACTTGATTATTTTCAACTTCCTTATCCCCAACTACGATTTGATAAGGTATTTTTTGCATTTGAGCTTCTCTAATTTTATAACCCATTTTTTCATTACGGTCATCAATACTTACACGAACGCCTTGAGATTTCAATTCATCTTGTAATTGGCGCGCATAATCATAATGTAAATCAACGTTAACTGGAATGATTTGAACTTGTTTTGGCGCTAACCAAGTTGGGAATGCACCTTTAGTTTCTTCAGTTAAAAATGCTACAAATCGTTCCATTGTTGATACAACACCACGATGAATAACAACTGGACGATGATGTTCACCATCTTGACCAATATAAGTTAAATCAAAACGTTCTGGTAATAAGAAATCAAGTTGTGCTGTTGATAATGTCTCTTCTTTACCCATCGCTGTTTTAACTTGAACATCTAGTTTCGGACCATAGAATGCCGCTTCACCAATCGCTTCTTCGTACGATAAGCCAAGCTCATCCGCTGCCTCTTTAAGCATATTTTCAGCTTTATTCCACATATCATCATCATCAAAGTACTTTTCTTTATCTTCAGGGTCTCTATAACTTAATCTAAAGCTATAATCCTCGAAACCAAAGTCTTTATACACATCAATAATCATGTTTACAACGCGTTTGAATTCTTCTTTAATTTGATCAGGTCGAACAAAGATATGTGAATCATTTAAAGTCATACCACGAACACGTTGTAATCCTGATACAGCACCACTTGCTTCATATCTATGCATCGTTCCTAGCTCAGCGATACGGATAGGTAATTCACGATATGAATGTGGTTTATTCGCATAAATCATCATATGATGTGGACAGTTCATTGGACGTAATACCATAGATTCAGTTTCATCTAACTGCATTGGTGGGAACATATCTTCTTGATAGTGATCCCAGTGACCAGATGTTTTGTATAAATCAACATTAGCAAGTACTGGTGTATAAACGTGGTCATACCCCATGCTCACCTCTTTATCAACAATGTAACGTTCAATTTCACGTCTAATTGTTGCACCGTTAGGTAACCATAATGGCAAACCAGCACCAACTAATTGGCTATTTGTGAATAATTCTAACTCTTTACCAATTTTACGATGATCACGTTCTTTACGCTCTTCTAACATTTGTAAATGTGCTTTTAATTCTTTTTTATCAAAGAAAGCAGTACCGTATATACGTTGTAACATTTTGTTGTTACTATCTCCACGCCAGTATGCACCTGCTGTAGATAATAGTTTAAACTCTTTAATTTTAGCTGTTGATGGAACGTGAACTCCACGACATAAATCAGTAAAATCACCTTGACTATATAATGTTACATTTTCATCTTCAGGAATCGCGTCGATTAATTCTAATTTGTATTCATCATTGCTGAATAACTCTTTCGCTTCATCTCGTGAAACCACTTTTCGTTCGATTTTCATATTTTCGTTAACGATTTGTTTCATTGTCTTTTCAATTTGTTCAAAGTCATCAGATGAGATGTTTTGGTCAATGTCGAAGTCATAGTAGAATCCACCTTCTATTACAGGACCTACACCAAATTTAACATTACCATATAACCTTTTAATCGCGTGTGCCATTAAATGTGCAGTAGAATGACGTAATACCTCTAACGCTTCTTCACTACCTGGTGTCACAATTTCAATTGATCCATCAGTTTCAAGCGGTTTTGTTAAATCTACAAGTTGCCCGTTAAATTTGCCGGCAACAGCTTTTTTACGTAATCCAGGACTAATTGATTGTGCTATATCTTCAGTAGTAGTACCTTTATCAAACGCCTTTTTATTACCATCTGGAAATTGAATATTAATTTGTTCCATGTTAAACCCTCCTATTTGCTTTATAAATACTTTTATCTGACCTCGTTAAAAAATTGAACAACAATCATCGTTTTAACATTAAACCTATTAACAATAAACAGGGAATTTATGACACCAACAAACATTTATGTCTGAAAAAACAAAAAATCCCGCCCCTATACAAGGGACGAGATCGTCGTGGTACCACCCTAGTTATTTAATACAATTTATGTATTAAATATCTCTGCTTAAGATAACGGTCTTGATCCGGGTATTCATTACAAATACCATAAATGAAGTAGTAATCATCTAATTTATTAACCATATTCTCATCAAACAATGGCTTTCTGTGTAATATTGATTAGATCATCTTGTCTTCAATCATTTAAACGATTTAGATTTGTATTCATTATACACCAATCATTTTAAAATTCAATTGTTTCTGAAATTTTCTCCTGATAAAAAATATGGTGTTGACAAAGATTTGACACGTTCAATAATACGTGCTGCTTTAGTCTTCTCTTCACCATCACGAGTCATCGCTAAATGATGTTCCAATTCACTATAGTCAAAATTAGAACTAAAGAATGTTGGTAATTCATGAACCATTCGATAATGTAGCAAAGGTCCAATTACCTCATCTCTCACCCATGGAGTCACTTCTTCAGCCCCAATATCATCAAGCATTAAAATGTTTGCTTCTCTTACGCGATGTAATTTCTTTTCAAAAGAACCATCTTTAAAGCCACCTTTTAATGTTCTAATAAATTCCGGTAAATAAATAATTGTCGAACGTACCTTCTTAGATTTGAGCTGATTCGCAATTGCACCTAGAATAAAAGATTTACCTGTCCCAAATGGACCATAAAGGTAAAGGCCTTTCACTTGTTCCCCATTAGTTATTGCTGTACAAATATCATCTGCTGCCATAGCTACATCAAGACGGTCTCGTTGATTCATATAAATATCTTTCAATTTGGCATTTAAAGTATCTCGTTGCATATGATGAGATGTAATTAGCTCAGCTTCAAAGCGTTCTTCGTCGTACTTGATTTTACATGGGCATTGTAAATAGCGTATTTTAATTCGGTTATTATCAACATATAACTCAGGCACATGCCCCTTTACGAAATTTGGACAATCAGCAAATTTATGACCGTCATAATGTTTTTGTTGATCTTTATACTCTTGTAACACATTTAAGTCTTCATCAATCATAGCATTCGTTAATTCAGCTCGATGCGCTTCCAAAAATTGCTTAACATCTGGGTCATTGATTACTTCTTTTTTTATCTTTTCTATTCTTTTTTCAAAGTCCTGCGACGTGTTAATTATACTTTTAAATTGCTTCATTATTGACTGTCCTCCTCCCATTTTTTAGATAATTTATCTAGAAATGCTTGTCGATCTTGCTCTAATTGTTGATCATCTACGCTATTATCTTTAGCCGAATCTTCTTCACTAGGTTTATCTCTATTTTCTAACCATTTAGGTGTTTTTTCTTTTGAAATACGATTACGCTGCCCAAAGTATGAACCACGCTTTTGGTAATTTCCGCTAGAACCCTCATTTTTAGGTTGATTAACTTTTTTAGCGTAATTATATGCTTCTTTAGCTGTCTTAATACCTTTTTTCTTCCAATTTGATGCTATTTCTAAAATATACGCTTTAGGAAGTTTCATATCTTCTTTTAACATGACAAATTGCAACAAAATATTAATGACGCCAAAAGACATTTTTTCACGTTCAATTAATTCTTCAACCATTGTCTTTTGCGATATAGTTGGTTCTGATTCAGACCAAGAAGCTAACATATCAATTGGACTCGTTTGTTCAAGTAACTCAAACCATTCATCACTTTGTGGCTTTGGATTCACTTCTGAAGATTTGCCCGTCGAAGATGATGTAGCAGGAGATTTCACCTGTAATTTAGGCATTTGATTTTCGTGTTCCATTAAGTAATACGAGCGTGCTTGTTTACGCATTTCTTCAAAGGATAACTGTTGTCCACTTGTAATTGAATTTAAAATAACATGCTTCATGCCATCTGCTGTTAAACCATATAAAGTCGCGAGTTGTGTTATTAAACGCTTTGCATCTTTGGTAACAATGTCTTGACTAATAAAATGTTTACCTAACATTTGTCTCAACATTTCAAAGTCAAAAGATTCATTTGATAAATCGATACCTTGGTACGGTTCATTAATCGGAATATCACTTGTATCGATATCTATTTTTGTAGACGGCACTTTAAAAACATCAGTAAATTGTCTTGTTACCTGTTTAAATTCACTCAAATCAATTTGTTGATACTCAAAGTATTTCTTCAACTCATGAAATCGACGATGCTCGACTTCACTATATAAAAAGATTGACAACATTGGATCATTAAAAAATAAATGTGCTGAAGGCGGTTGAATTAATTGGTAAACAAATTGTGTTTCTTGTTCATCATGTTTGACAAACGCCTTTAACAATCCAATCGCTTCAAGTAAGTCCATTTGTTGTCTAAACTCTAGTAAATTAATTTTAAGTTCATTCATAAAAATATAATGAGAAAGAATCAATGTTTCATTATGACTTTCTTTAACGAATTGAGTCATAAAATGGTATAAACCCACTGCTTGTGTTCCAATTAGCGGTGTATACAGCCGATTCAATACCTCTAAATGATTCGTATTTAAATCAAAGTGTTGCATAACTTTGAATTGATCCTTTGGTCTTAAGCCGAATTCGAAGGCTTGTCGTCCCATTTAAGCATCACTCCGTTTGTTTTCGCTTAAAATCCCTTGCATCGATGCTAACAATTGATCAACATCTTTAAATTCTTTATAGACTGATGCAAATCTAACATATGAAACTTGATCAACATGCATTAACAAGTTCATAACGTGTTCACCTATATCTCGTGAAGACACTTCCGTATGACCTTCATCTCGTAATTGCCATTCAACCTTGTTTGTTATGTCTTCAAGTTGTTGATATCTAACTGGTCGTTTCTCACAAGAACGCACAAGTCCATTAAGTATCTTTTCTCTTGAAAACTGCTCTCTTGTGCCATCTTTTTTCACAACTATAAGCTGACTAACTTCGATATGTTCAAATGTAGTGAAACGTGTTCCACAATTTTCACATTCTCTTCGTCTTCGAATGGCATTTAATTCATCGGCATGCCTTGAATCTACAACTTTAGATTGTGTAGAATTACATTTCGGGCATTTCATTACATCACCCTCTTTATTTTGATTATGCCTAATTATACTATAAATCTAGAGATGAAAAAAGAATCCCTCAATTTAATTCATTTAACCAAATAATGAAACAATAAAAAACATTATATCGTTACTTATTAAGTAATTTGCATGACAATATTATTGTATTAAAAAATAAAAAACCTAACTCCGAAGTCAGAGTTAGGCTATAAATTAATTGTATTAACTTGCACTTACAGTTTCTTTTGATGTCAAAAGTGCTCCAATTTGCTCAGCAACATCTACAACTCTATTTGAATAACCCCATTCATTATCATACCAAGCAATAACTTTTACTTTATTCCCTGACATGACCATTGTTGATTTTGCATCAATAATAGCTGAATTTGGATTAGTATTAAAATCAACAGACACTAGTGGTTGATGTTCGACTTCTATGATACCTTCTAAACCTGCATTTTCAAAAGCTTGGTTTACTTCTTCTGCAGTTACTTCTTTTTCTAAATCAACAACTAAATCAACGAGCGATACATTCTTTGTTGGTACACGTAATGCCATGCCGTGTAATTTACCTTCTAATTCTGGTAATACTTCTTTTAAAGCTTTCGCCGCACCAGTAGAAGTAGGAATAATGCTTTCATTACATGAACGTGCACGTCTTAAATCTTTATGTGGATTATCAATATTTTTTTGGTCATTTGTAATAGCGTGAACAGTAGTCATTAAACCATTAACTATTCCAAACTGATTATTTAAAACTTTTGCAACTGGACCAATGCAATTAGTAGTACATGAAGCATTACTAAAAATGTCAAATGCTTCTATATCTAATTGGTTATCATTTACGCCTTTAACTACCATTTGAACATGTCCACCTTTTGAAGGACCAGTTAACAAAACTTTTTTGGCACCTGCTTTAATATGTGCGATGGCTTTATCACCATGATTAAATTTACCAGTTGCATCTATAGCAATATCGATATCTAATTCTTTCCATGGCAAGTTTTCAGGATTGCGATCAGCAACCAATTTAATTTTATGATCTCCAACTTGCAATCCATTTTCAATCGGTTCAACTTTTAGATTATATTTTCCATGTGTCGTATCGTAATTGATTAAATGTGCAATTGTTTCGGGTGGATAACTAGCATTTATCGCTACTACATTTAAATTTTTATTTTGTAATGCAATACGTAATACCATTCTTCCAATTCTACCCATACCATTAATTGCAATATTCGTTGACATTAAAAGCACCCCTTGATCTTTATGTGTTATACTTTATGGAATTAGTATAGCATATTATATGAAATTTGAAAGCGTTTTCCGTTGATTTATTTATCTTTTTTATAAAAAATAGTCATTACTTACATACATCAACGCGTACGTAAAGTAATGACTTATTTATAGTGTAATATTAATCTTCTTCTCCGTAATTCGGCTTTTCAATATAACCTTCTTCTTCTAACAATCTCTCAAGGTTTTGTTTTAATTCAAGTTTATCCCCTAAATTATCGATAACATGATCGGCCATTCGGCTTTTTTTATCAATAGAAATTTGGCTATAGACACGTGCTTTCGCATCTTCTAATGACAAATTATTACGTTGCATTAAACGATCCATTTGTATACTTTCAGAAGTGTATACAACCCACACTTCGTCTACTGTATTTTCCAATTCATTTTCAAATAATAATGGAATATCCATGATTACATTATATCCTTGTTTTAAATATTCTTGCTTTTCTTCTTCCATAATATCTCGCACGATAGGATGTATGATAGCATTTAATTCTAAGCGTTTTTCTGGATGATTAAACACTAGATCACCCATATAACGACGATTCATCTCACCATTTTCATCAATTGCTTCATCACCAAAGACTTCTCGTACTTGAGCTAAACCTTTACTCCCCTTTTTAACAGCTTCCCTGGCTGCTTTATCAGCATCTACTACTTTAAAACCGAATACGGATAAGAGTTCTGATACTGTTGATTTTCCTGAGGCGATTCCACCTGTTAGACCAATAACTTTCGGCATAATTTCACTCTTTCTTTATTTTTGACATACTGGACAATAATGACTATTTCTTGTCGCGATGATTTTTGTTTCAATTTGACTTCCACACACTTTGCATACCGGCTGCTTATATACATTAAGATGCAATTGCATCTCACCAGTTTTTCCATCAGCATGACGATAATCTGAAATACTTGTACCGCCATATTTAATACCTTCTTCTAGTACTTCTCTAACATAATAAAAAACCATTTCTTGTTGTTGGTGTGTTAAGTCTTTTACTTTTTTATCTGGTAAAACACCTGCACGAAACAACGCTTCACATGCGTAAATATTTCCACAACCTGCGATTACTTTATGATCCAAAATCACTTGTTTGATTGGTTTATTCTTATTAGACTGTTGATGAATTCGATTTAAATAATACGTCAATGCTTCATTTGAAAAAGGTTCAGGCGCTATTTCTAAAAATGAAGGATAAGATGCTACAGACGCAACATTTCTAATTTCTCCAAAACGACGTATATCTGAATAAATTAACTTTTTGTCATTTGACAACTCAAAAATAACATGCCAATGCTTACGATAATTAGGTATCATAATATCTTCAAGTTCATCTACAATGAAAAAACCGCCCGCCATACCTAAATGACTAATTAATGTACGTTGTTCTCGTTTATTATCTAGCTGAAAAACGATATATTTACTTCTTCGTTCTACATTTGTAATGGTATAGCCTTCCGATAAAGTTTTAAAAGTATCTAATTCAATTCCTTTTATAATTGTTTCCTTGCCTTGAGCTTTACCTTCGATTACTTTATCCGAAAATATAACGTGTTCAATTTTTTGATTTATAACGTAGGGTTCAATTCCTCTTTTTACATGTTCTACTTCTGGTAATTCGGGCATACCATTAACCTCACTTTATTTTGCATCATACCAAGTTGCACCATAACTTGAGTCTACTTTTAATGGAACATCTAATTGCAATGCATTTTCCATTATCTCTTCTACAAATTCACTAAATGAATCTACTTCTGACTTAGGTACTTCAAAAATTAATTCATCGTGTACTTGTAATAATAGTTTAGCTTGATATGTTGTCTCTTTCATTTTTTGAGCAAATTTAACCATTGCCAGTTTAATGATATCTGCAGCACTGCCCTGTATTGGCGTATTCATAGCAGTACGTTCAGCAAAGCCGCGTAAATTAAAGTTACGACTCGTAATATCAGGAATATAGCGTCGACGATGTAGCAATGTTTCCACGTAACCTAAAGCTTTGGCATCTTTTACAATATCAGACATATATTGTTTTACACCTGGGAAACTAGCTAAATAATCATCAATGAATGCTTTTGCTTTTTTACGAGTAATACCTAAACTTTGACTTAAACCATAATCACTTATCCCATAAACAATTCCAAAGTTAACTGCTTTTGCTTGACGACGCATTAAACTATCGACTTGATCAGCTTCTACACCAAATACTTTCATAGCAGTTGCTGTATGAATATCATCGCCGTTGATAAATGCTTCTTTCATACTCTCATCTTGTGTAATGTGTGCTAATACGCGCAATTCAATTTGAGAATAATCTGCTGATAATATAACGCTATCTTTTGAAGTTGGTTTAAAGGCTTTTCTTATTTTACGCCCTTCTTCAAGTCTAACCGGAATATTTTGTAAATTAGGATCTACACTTGATAAACGTCCAGTTTGCGCTAAAGTTTGATTAAAACGTGTATGGATACGTTGATCATCACTAATTACCTTTTGCAATCCTTCAACATAAGTAGACTGTAACTTAGATAATTGACGATATTCTAAAATATAATCAATGATAGGATGTTCACCTTGCAATTGCTCTAAGACATCTACAGCAGTAGAATATCCTGTTTTCGTCTTTTTAATAACAGGTAATTGTAATGTCTCAAACAATACAACACCTAATTGCTTAGGAGAATTTATATTAAAATCTTCACCAGCTGCATCATGGATATTTCGAATCAAGACGTCTAATTTTTCTTGAATTTCTTTTTCCATTTCTTCTAAATCATGAACATCTGTAAATATACCAATTTCTTCCATTTCACTTAAAATCTTAGCTAGCGGTAGCTCTAAATCAGCCAAGAGTTCTACCTGATTGTATTCTTCTAATTGTTTATCCATATTTGGTTTCGCAAAGTAAATTGCATCAGTAATAGAAGCAACATATGGATTTAAAACATCATCTTCAGGTACCTTAAATTTCTTACCTTTTCCATATATACTCACATCGTCTTTCACAAAACTTTGACCGTACAATGAAACAACTGATTGAACATCACTAATCGTACGAGATGGATCAATTATATAACTGGCCAACATAATATCGAAAGAAATATTTTGAATATCAATCCCCAATCTATGTGATGCTACATATGTTTTTTTAGCATCATATACGACTTTTTTCGAATTCGGATTTTCTAACCATGAAACTAGTTCGACATAATTATTTATGTCATCCGCATTAATTACAATATGTTTCTCACCTGTAAATAAAGAGAATTTTAAAATATTATTTCGCAAATAGTTACCACCGTCTAATTCGAAATGGATGGCCGCTTCTTTCAATGAAGTAAAATCAATATTATCAAAAGACGTTTCAATTTCAAATGTCTTTTCTATTGCATCTTCAACGCTTGCTGATTGATCAATGTCAGCCAACAATTGTTTGAATTCTAACTTCTTAAACAATTCGATTTTTTCTTGTTGTTCATCTTGATGAGTCATTAACGTATCTTCAAGTTTTACTTCAATCGGACTATCTACATTAATCGTTGCTAATTCTTTACTCATTAATGCATCTTCTTTGCTATTTTGAAGTTTTTCTTTTAACTTTTTACCTGAAATTTCATCTAAATGTTCATAGACACCTTCTACTGTGTCAAATTGGTTTAGCAATTTTATTGCTGTTTTCTCTCCAACACCTGCAACACCTGGTATATTATCAGAAGTATCTCCCATTAATCCTTTCATATCAATAATTTGATTAGGTGTTAACCCGTTGTATTTTTCCGCAATAAAGTCAGGTGTATAATGATCAACATCAGTAACACCTTTTTTAGTGTAATAAATGGTTACATTATCCGTTGCAAGTTGTGTTAAATCTCGGTCTCCCGTAATAATAATTGTCTGAAATCCCGCTTTATCTGCTTCTTTACTTAAAGTTCCGATAATATCATCTGCCTCATAGTTATCTAATTCATAACGTTTAATATGATAAGCATCTAATAATTGGCGAATATAAGGAAATTGCTCACTTAGTTCAGGCGGCGTTTTCTGGCGTCCACCTTTATATTCACTATATTTTTCATGTCTGAAAGTCGTTTTACCTGCATCAAACGCTACTAAAAAATGATTTGGCTTTTCTTCTTTTAAAATCTTCTCTAGTAACATTGCAAAACCATATACTGCATTGGTATGAATGCCTGCTTTGTTTGATAACAAAGGTAATGCATAAAAAGCTCTAAAACTTAAGCTATTACCATCGATTAATACTAATTTATTCACAATTTTAACCTCCAGAACTAATTTATATATATTTTAGCATATTCGACTGTGATGTCGTAATTAAAGAAACTATCTCATAGAGTATTTATACACGACCTAATTTCAAATAAAACAAGTGCCTATATAGACTTAGCTAAAAAATAAAAAAGACATAATCATGATTGTTCTTGATGAGCACTCCATAAAGTCAGGTTAAAAGTCCAACTTTTGAGATGCACATTATCATTTCATGATTATGTCTACTTTTTAATATTTTTATGCTGCTATTTTAAATTTTTATAGGTAAGAATAAGTTATGAATCGTCTGAACCAAATGGAATATATTTAACTTTGGTCATTTTCGGTAATTCTTCATAATTATTAAACCACTCTTGGTAATTTTTATTGATTGGTGACGGATGATGCATATAATGTTCAAACGGCAATGATTCCACTGTATAAACCTCTTGTCGTGGATGATCTTTAATTTGTTGTTTTAATAACTGAACTCTTTTTTCATGTTCATAATGAACATAAATAAATGCACTAAGATATATCACAGCTAAAACTAGTGATGCACCTTTAATAAAATTAACATTGATTGACTTATATTTCCGAAATTCTTTTAATAAAATAATTAAAATGATTACATGTATCGTATAAACAATCAAAAAATTACCTGGTTCTATTGGAGTAACAATGACTAGTGTCGACGCCGAAACACATATTGCAATAAGTAAGGAATATAAAGTGATTTGTGTTTTACGATCATTAATAGACAAATAAATACCTACAAATATCGAAAACGCAAAGTAACCACATACAATTACGTTCACAAAACCAACCAATCCAATATCTGTATTTTTATTTAATAAAAACTGATTGTAAAATAGTAAATAATAAAGCGGTAAAGTGATAAATCCTATCATAATGATACGACGCTTTAATATTGTTAAATGTACATACCGATCACTTCTAAGCAGTAGATAAATAATAAGCGCTGCAATCATACTTAAAATTATAATCTGACTGAAAATGACACCATATGGAAGTGACGTTGATATCATTTCTGCAAATTTTGAAAAGATACCTTGATTATTTGAAACTTGTTGATATTCTGATCCTTCAAATAAAATTTTGCGATAATTTGGATTGGAAAACATAATGATTGTACCTATAGTAGCAATCATAAATGAAAACAATAATTTATAATTAAGTGTTCGATTTGCAGTAAATTCATATAGAAAAGCTAAAATTAAAATGATACAGTGGAATAATGTCACATTCTCCATAAATAATTGACCGAAGAAGCATAAAACATAGAATAGTACAGTAACACTTACCGGCTGCTTTTCTTTATATATAATTGCATTAATACAATAATAAATAATAAAGAGTGAAATTAGTGTTGATGTCGCATAATTATAAAATCCTGCAAACCAGCCATATGTATCTGCATAAATAGCACTTGGTAAAATTAACATTAAAGAAAATGCTAACAAATAATAGCTTGTCCACGCTTTACAACGTGTAATGTGCATAATCATCCAAATGATGCCCATACTAATGAGACCATATGAAAGCCAACGTAACCAGCTTACATGTACAGCTATAATTTCAAAGATATTTCCGATATAGCGACCATTAAGTGATGCAAATCCTACTTTTAAAATATCAGTATTATAATTGCTAAACCATTGTAAATCATCGTGCATGAGTGGTAGTAAGATACCCATAAAAGTATAAAACAATAATATCGCAATTAATATCAAAGTTGTCTTGTGTAATTGAATTGTTTTCACTTTGCTAATCCTCAAATCTAGTTAAATTTTCCTCAACTTGTAGGTCGAAAAATTAATTCAATATTTTTAATGTATTTCTAATTTTCACCTATGCATGTTTCCTCAATCAAATTAGATAAATAAGGTATTTAATATTACTTTCAACAATTTATCTAAATCGCCCCTCGTCTTTTTCTATGACGAATGATTACACTTGTCTATTCAAGTGTTTAAATTAAGATTTATTTCCGTTCAAATAAAACTTATTACTTTTTAATTAAGCATCTATTTTAAGCGCGTTACTAAAATTTCTTTATTATAATAAATATATTATAAAATTGCTTGATTCACAACAATCTATTACTTATAACTTACAAATCGACATATACAAATGACAAAATTGACAACCGAATTTATTCCACTTCATTAACTCTAATTTAATACCAATAGAGATTTGAACGAAATAAAAAAGCAGCAACAACTTCGTGAAAAATACACGCGCTGTTACCACTTTAATTTTTATTCTTTATAATCTTTTAGAATAACTTTGAACGTTGAGCCTTTGCCAACTTGACTATTCACTTCAATATTGCCTTGGTGGGCCTCTACTATATGCTTTGTAATTGATAATCCAAGACCTGTCCCACCAGAATCTCTACTTCGTGCTTTATCTACTCTATAAAATCTTTCAAAAATACGTTGTTGGTCTTCTAATTTAATACCTATACCAAAATCTTGTACTTCGAAAATGACACGAAAGTCATCTCGATACACACGAACGTTAATATCTCCATCTTCATAAGAATAGTTAATTGCATTCGTTAACAAATTCGTGATAACTTGAGCAATTTTACTTTCTTGTGCTTTAACAATGACATCTTTTTCAATATCAGTATGAATGGAAATATTTTTTTGATTGGCTTGAGTCATCATATTATCAATAATACGCCGCGTTAAATCTGATAAATTCATATAGTCTGTATCTAACTCTGTATGTTGCTCAATATGCGATAAATCTAACAGATCTGTTACTAAAGATTCTATTCGATTTGATTCTTTTAAAATTATGTTTAAAAACATGTCTAATGATTCCGCATCATTTTTTGCACCATCAATAAGCGTTTCAGCAAACCCCTTAATTGAAGTAATAGGTGTTTTTAATTCATGTGAAACATTTGCTACAAACTCACGTCTTAGATTTTCAAGTTGTTTCAGATTTGTTATGTCATGCATCACAACTAAAATCCCTTGCAAACTTTTTTGAGACCTAGTTAAAATCGGAACGCATGAAATATCAAAGTACTTGGCATGGACTTGGTTTATTGCGACTTCCAATTGTTCATAAATAGGTTTTTCAACTTTAAAACTTTCTAAAATTAATTGCTCAATTTCAGTATTAACATAACCGTGATAGCCTACTTGTTCAATATTATGCGAGATGTTGAACTGTTCATAATACGCTTTATTTGCAACAACGATTTTTCCATTTCGATCTATCATTAAAATAGCACTTGGAATATTTTCAATCGTTGTTTTTAAACGGTTGGATTGAATTTTTTGCTCATTATTAAGCTTTTGAAGGCGTCGTGCTAAATCATTGGTAGACACAAAAAGCGCTTTAGTTTCTACAACATTACTTTCAGGTACACGTATGTGATAATAACCATTTGCCAACAATTGTGTTGCATAAGTAACTTCTTGAATGGGACGGATTAATGTACGCTTAAAACTACGGCTTGCAAAATACAGACAAATGAGTACAACTAAACATGTCAAAATAAGATATTTCCACAACGTCCAATGCATTTCTGTAATATCGTTATTGTAACCTTTAATCCATACATGATAACCGTTAACCTTCTTATTAAAAATAAAAAAGTCCCTTTTTTGAATATAGCTATCACTATTTGGGATAGCTTTCAGTTTGCCACTACTAAACACCTTTTTATCATGCTTAGTTATCAATAAATCTATATTTTGCTGTTTTACAATTTCTTTAACTTTATCAATCTCATTATCTTGGACTAAATAAATATATGATCTTGCATCTGTTGCTAGAGCTTGTTCGTGTTTTTCTGATAAAACATATGTGATGGAAGCGTGAATAATAATGCCTAATGTAACAAAACTGATAATTAATATACTGCTTATCAATAACATTAAGCGGTGGTGAAACTTCATCATTGTTCTTTAGGTCTTTCCAATTTATAGCCTAAGCCACGCACAGTTTTAATAAGTTGTGGCTTCTTAGGATTATCTTCTAATTTATCTCTTAAATGACTGATATGTACATCGACAATTCTTGAGTCTCCTGCAAATTCATAATTCCATACCGTATTTAACATATGTTCTCTCGTAATGACTCTGCCTTGTCTTTCTATCAAATAAAGCAAGAGTTCAAATTCTTTCGGTGTTAGCTCCAATAACTCATTATGCTTATATACTTCAAAATAATCGGGTCTAATACGTATCGATCCGATGGTAATATCATCATCAACCTCTTCTACTTCTTTTACAAATTGAGAACGTCTTAAAATGGCTTTCACACGGGCAACAACTTCTCTAGGTGAAAAAGGCTTAGTCATATAGTCATCGGCACCTAATTCTAAACCTAATACCCGATCAAATTCATCATTTTTCGCCGTTAACATTAATATAGGGACTAAATTTTTATTTGTTCTTACAGTCTTACATACGTCAATGCCATCTTTTTTAGGTAGCATAACATCTAAAATAATTAAATCTGGCTGTTCACTTTCTACCTTTTCTAAAGCCTCATCACCATCAAATGCGACAACAACTTCATAACCAGCTGTTTCTAAGTTATATTTAAGTAATGTTACGATTGAATGTTCGTCATCTACTACCAACACTTTTTGCGACATGGTATGCCTCCCTAACTTATAATTATATTTACATTATAACCGAACTATTTATAAAAATAACATCCTACACATTATCTTTACACATTTTTTACATTACTTTACATATAAATAAAATACTTCTTATATTTCCTTCTATCATTTGCATGACTTACTCTGGGACAACGAAATAAACTTTTTGAAAATATCATTTCTATGCCACTACCTATGCATGAGTTTTACTCATTTATTCCTAAGCTTATGTACACAATCGCTTTGTCTAATGTGTAAGAAACACTATATAATCAATCATTAGTTACTCTTTATTATTTCTATCCTGTTGCCAACTTCAATTCATTTAAAAAGGCGAACCTAGCAATTAAAGTTGCTAGACTCACCTATTTTTATTTTGCTTATTTTAAATTTTTAATCAATTCATCTGCAAATGCTGATGTAGAAACTTCTTCAGCACCATCCATTAAACGGGCAAAGTCATAAGTAACAACTTTTGAAGCAATTGTATCTTCAATTGAATCTGTAATCTTATCTGCCGCTTCTTGCCATCCTAAATGTTCTAACATTAATACAGAACTTAAAATTACTGAAGATGGATTCACTTTATTTAAACCTGCATATTTTGGAGCTGTACCATGTGTTGCTTCAAAAATAGCATGACCTGTTTCATAATTAATGTTTGCACCTGGCGCAATACCAATACCACCAACTTGTGCAGCTAAAGCATCTGAAATATAGTCACCATTCAAGTTCATAGTTGCTACAACATCATGCTCAGCTGGACGAGTTAAAATTTGTTGTAAGAAAATGTCAGCAATAGAATCTTTAATGATAATCTTGCCTTCTTTTTCAGCTTTTTCTTGAGCAGCATTAGCAGCATCTCTGCCTTCTTTTTCAACAATTTCGTCATATTGTTGCCAAGTGAATACTTGATCACCAAATTCAGATAATGCTAAATCGTAACCCCACTGCTTAAATGAGCCTTCTGTAAATTTCATAATATTACCTTTATGAACTAAAGTAACTGATTTACGGTTATTATCGATAGCATATTGTATAGCTGCTCTAACTAATCGCTCAGTTCCTTCTTTAGAAACTGGTTTAATACCAATACCTGAAGTTTCTGGGAATCGAATATTTGTCGCACCCATTTCGTTTTGTAAGAAGTCAATTACCTTTTTAACTTCTGTTGTACCTTCTTTAAATTCAATACCAGCATAAATGTCTTCAGTATTTTCACGGAAAATAACCATATCAACATCTTGTGGACGTTTAACAGGTGATGGTACTCCTTTAAACCAACGTACCGGTCTTAAACAAGTAAATAAATCTAATTCTTGGCGTAAAGCCACATTTAATGATCTAATACCACCACCAATTGGTGTTGTTAAAGGTCCTTTAACAGCAATTAAATATTCTTTAATTGTATCAAGTGTTTCTTGAGGTAACCATTCACCAGTTGTATCAAATGCTTTTTGGCCAGCTAGCACTTCTTTCCATTCAATGCGTTTTTCGCCATTATAGGCTTTCTCAACAGCAGCATCTATAACTCGGCTTGCTGCCTTCCAAATATCCGGTCCAATTCCATCACCGATAATAAATGGGATAATTGGTTCATTAGGTACGTTTAATCCTTCAGTTCCTTGAGTAATTTTTTCTGCAGTCATAGTTATTTTACCTCCAAATTTTACATCTTCATTTTTAATTTGTATTGATTATTTTCTTTCTTCAAGCGGGATATACTTACGATTCGTTTCGCCAATATATTTCGCTCTAGGACGCATAATTCTATTATCTTTATATTGTTCTAAAATATGAGCAATCCATCCTGCAGAACGACTTACAGCAAAGATTGGCGTGAATAAGTCATGAGGTATTTCCATACAGTGATAAACACTCGCACTATAAAAATCAACATTAGGAATTAATCCTTTTTCTTCTGCCATACGTTTTTCCATTTTCACTGACATTTCAAATAATTCTTCACGACCAGCGTCTTTCGTAATTTGACGGCTCATTTCTCTTAAATATTTCGCTCTAGGATCACCATCTTTATATACACGATGACCGAAGCCCATTACTTTATCTTTATTAGCAAATTTTTCATCTAAGTAAGCATCAACATTTTCAATTGACCCAATCTCAGATAACATCGTCATAACTTGTTCGTTTGCACCACCATGTAATGGCCCTTTCAGAGAACCTACAGCTGCTACAATACCTGAGTACATATCTGACAATGATGATACCGCACAACGTGCTGTAAATGCAGATGCGTTCAACTCATGATCAGCGTGTAAAATAAGTGCTTTATTGAAGGCTTCTACTTCTATATCTGTTGGTAATTCCCCACGTAACATATATAGGAAGTTTGCCGCATAACTTAAGTCAGGATTAGGCTTAAGTGGTTCTTTATCTTGTCTTACTCGAGCAAACGCTGTAACTAATGATGCTACTTTAGCCTGTATACGCATTGCTCTTTCATAACGATTTTCATCTGATTCATTTTCAGCATCAGGATCAAAATGTGCAATATATGATAATGACGTACGTAATGCTGTCATTGGATGCACGTGATCTGTAACATACTCCTCAAAATGTGTATACACACGAGGATTTAATGTCATGTATTGATTTAATTTCCCTTTTAGATGAGCAAGCTCTTCTTCGTTTGGCAATCTATAGTTCCATAATAGGAAAATAACTTCTTCAAATTGCGCATTTTCAGCTAGATCATCAATATCATAGCCGGCATAAGTCAATTGACTTTCAATAATTGAACTTATTTTAGTCTCCGCTGCGATAACCCCTTCTAAACCTCTTTGTAATTCTGCCATGATAAATTTCCCCTTTACTGTTTCTTTATGAAATGGCTTTCAACTAATATTATAGCTAAACGCATTTCGTTTGTGAAATATAAAAACTGGCATTATATGTGCAACAATTTTTTTGTAAATCTATGTAAATGTCACAGAATAGCCACAAATAGCACCATTAAAGCTTTTTCAAGATGTGAATAATCCATGAATTTTACAATAGAATTAAATTTTCAATTGGTTATTATATATGATTATAAAAACCAAAGTATATTAACATGGAATTTTACACATTTTTACCGAAAATAATTGTATATATCTCAATATAAGTGCATAATAAACATATCTATATTTAAGGGAGATGTATTATGGCTGAAAAATTACAAAGGGAACTGAGCAATCGCCACATACAATTAATTGCAATTGGCGGTGCAATTGGTACAGGCTTATTCTTAGGTGCTGGTCAAACGATTGCATTAACCGGCCCTTCAATTCTATTAACATACATCATTATAGGATTTATGTTATTTATGTTTATGCGAGGTTTAGGAGAAATCATTATACAGAATACTGAATTTAAATCTTTCGCAGATGTAACCAATACATATATTGGGCCTTTTGCAGGATTTGTTACCGGATGGACATACTGGTTCTGTTGGATTATTACAGGTATGGCTGAAGTAACGGCTGTGGCAAAATATGTTAGCTTTTGGTTCCCAGAAATTCCAAACTGGATAAGTGCACTATTTTGTGTACTGTTATTAATGTCATTCAACCTACTTAGCGCAAGACTTTTCGGAGAATTAGAATTTTGGTTCTCTATCATTAAAATAGCGACAATTATTGGTTTAATAGTAGTTGGTTTCGTCATGATTCTATTTGCATTTAAAACTCAATTCGGGCATGCCAGTTTCACAAATTTATATGAACACGGCATATTCGCTAAAGGTGCTTCTGGATTCTTTATGTCTTTCCAAATGGCACTATTCTCATTTGTAGGAATTGAAATGATTGGTGTTACAGCTGGGGAAACAAAAGATCCAGTTAAAACAATTCCAAAAGCAATTAACAGTGTACCCATTAGAATTTTAATATTTTACGTTGGGGCGTTAGCGGTTATCATGTCTATTATCCCTTGGCAGCAAGTTGATCCTGATAACAGTCCATTCGTAAAATTATTCGCATTGATCGGTATTCCGTTTGCTGCGGGCTTGATTAATTTTGTAGTATTAACCGCTGCTGCTTCATCATGTAATAGTGGTATATTCTCAAATAGCCGTATGCTTTTCGGTTTATCAAGTCAACAACAAGCACCTCCGAACTTTTCTAAGACGAATAAATATGGCGTTCCACATGTTGCAATCTTTGCTTCATCAGCATTATTACTTGTGGCAGCATTACTAAACTATATTTTCCCAGATGCGACAAAAGTATTTACGTATGTGACTACCATCTCTACAGTGTTATTTTTAGTTGTATGGGGTCTGATTATCATTGCATATATCAATTATAGTCGTAAAAACCCAGATCTACATAAAAATGCTACGTACAAACTATTAGGTGGTAAATATATGGGCTACTTAATATTTGTATTCTTCATTTTTGTGTTCGGGTTATTATTTATTAATGTTGATACAAGACGTGCAATTTATTTTATTCCGATTTGGTTTATACTTTTAGCATTTATGTACTTAAGATATAAACGTATCGCTGCTAAATCAAATAAATAACAACAAGTTTTACCCCTGTTGAATATACTAAAGTTCAACAGGGGTTTTTATATGCAACTTATAATATTAAATTGCGTACTTGGCTCAAAACTTTTACTTTCTCATCTATTTAATAATGTATCATTTCAGAAATACATCCATACTTCTATTTTATAATAAATTTCCAAAGTAATATGAGTGAAAGTTTGAAGGTGATAATGTACATGTATAAAAGATATAAACATTTATATAGATTGCCATTCATACACTATCATTATCAAATAACCTATTAATTACGTCATAAAATACCAGATGAACCAAAAAACGCCTTTCCATTGTTGATAAATGGAAAGACGTTTTTTTATAAATTATAGTACGTTTGCATATCCTTCAAAGATTTTACCTTGAGCAGCATCAATCGTAACTAACATGTTATTGCTTATGTTTTTAACAGCTTTTTCTACACCTACAACTGTTGGAATACCTTTTTCTAAACCAACAATTGCACTTGGTGATGTAATACCATTTTCTTCTGTAATTAAGCCTAAAGCTTTTTCTACATAAGGTACAAACGTTTCATCGATTGAGTTAGTAACGATAACTTTGTCAGATAAATCTTTACCTTCTAAATCTTTAACAGTTTCAGCAACTAACGTAGTACCAACAACTGATCCACGTCCAATACCTTGACCATTAGCAATTTCGTCACCAACTAGGTGGATTTTCATCATATTAGTAGTTCCAGTTTCACCAGTTGGTACACCAGCAGTAATAATGATTAAATCACCATTAGATACTCTACCAGTTTCAACAGCTGTTGCAACTGCATTGTTTAACAATGCATCTGTACTCTTACGTCCTTTTTTAACTACAGGTTGAACTCCCCAAACAATTGAACATTGACGTGCAGTTTCTTCACTTGGAGTCACTGCAATAATGTCTGAATGCGGACGATATTTAGAGATAGTACGTGCCGTTGAACCACTTTCAGTAGCAGCTACAATTGCTTTAACATTTAAGTTTAAAGCTGTATGTGCAACCGAAATACCGATAGCATTCACTAATGAAGTTTCAACTAATTTAGTACGATCTGACAATAACTTTTTGTAATCTTGGGCTGCTTCAGCTGATACAGCAATATTTCTCATTGTTTTAACAGCTTCTTCAGGATATAAACCAGCAGCAGTTTCACCAGATAACATTACTGCATCTGTACCATCATAGATTGCGTTGGCAACGTCACTAGCTTCTGCACGTGTAGCACGTGGGTTACGTTGCATAGAATCTAACATTTGTGTAGCTGTAATAACTGGTTTACCTAATTTGTTACATTGTCTGATTAAATCTTTTTGAACCATTGGTACTTTTTCAGGTGGAATTTCAACACCCATGTCACCACGTGCAACCATTAAACCATCAGACACTTCAAGAATTTCCGCAATATTATCAATACCTTCTTGGTTTTCAATTTTAGGGAATACTGAAATGTTAGCTTTTTGTTCTTCTAAAATTTCACGAATTTCTAAAACATCACTAGGACGACGTACGAAACTTGCTGCAATGAAGTCAACATTTTCTTTAATACCGAAACGGATATCTTCAGCATCTTTTTCTGTAATACCAGGTAAACTTACTCTTACGCCAGGTAAGTTAACACCTTTTTTGTTTTTAAGCTCACCAGAGTTTAAAATATCACATTTAACTTCTTTTTTAGCATGGTCAATATCTTTAACTTGTAATTCAATTAAGCCATCATCAAGTAAAATGTATGAACCTACTTGAACATCGTTAATTAAGTTTTCATATGTTACTGAGAACTTTTCAGGTGTTCCTTCAACTTCATTCATGCTAACAATAACTTCGTTACCACGTTCAAGTTCAATGATACCGTCTTTCATATTATGCGTACGAATTTCTGGACCTTTTGTATCTAATAAAATTGCTACAATTTTGTCTAATCTTTTAGCTACTTTACGAATTGTATCAATTCTACCTTTATGCTCTTCATGACTACCATGTGAAAAGTTTAATCGTGCAACGTTCATACCAGCATTGATTAATTTCTCAATCATTTCTTCTGATTCTGAAGCTGGTCCAATTGTACATACAATTTTAGTTTTTCTCATTTTATAATTCCTCCTGAAATCTTATATAGATAACTTGTTAGCAAGTTCATATAGACTATAATCAAATTTATGATCTTTACCATCAAAAATTTCATCAAAAGATGTTGCTACAATTTTATTGTTCTTAATTCCAACACCCTTAGCTGTTTCACCTTGCATTAATAAGTCTACCGCATATCCACCTAAACGTGATGCTAAAACTCTATCCGCACCTGTTGGGCTACCACCACGTTGAACGTGACCTAACACAGACACTCTATTATCAACATTGATGTATTGTGATAATTCTTTTTGACAATCTTGCGCAGTCATACAACCTTCTGCTACAAGAACGATTGAGTGTTTCTTACCACGTTTAATACCTTGTTCAATTTTATCAGCTATTTCTTTAATATCTGTTTTCACTTCTGGAACTACAATTGTCTCAGCACCAACTGATAATCCAGCCCATAATGCTAGATCTCCACAATCACGGCCCATTGCTTCAATGATAAATGTTCGTGCGTGACTTGACGCAGTGTCTCTAATTTTGTCGACTAAGCCAATAATCGTATTTAATGCTGTGTCAAATCCAATTGTAAAATCAGTACCATTGATATCATTGTCAATCGTACCAGGAATACCGATAGTTTGAATTTCTTTGCATTCCTCACTGATGCGTTGTGCACCGCGATAACTACCGTCACCACCAATAACTACAAGGCCCTCAATCCCTCTTTTACGTAAGTTTTCGATTGCAACTTTACGTACTTCTTGCTCCTTAAACTCTGGACATCTTGCTGAATACAAGAATGTACCTCCACGCTGAATCGTATCCCCAACTGATCCTAATTCAAGTTTATGAATATCATCATTTAACAATCCTTGGTAACCATGATACACACCATAAACTTCAATTTCATTGTAAATTGCTGTACGAACAACTGCTCTTACGGCAGCATTCATTCCAGGTGAATCTCCACCACTAGTTAAAACTGCAATTTTCTTCATGACGACATACCTTTCTATAACTGATTTATCTTTAACTCTAAATTACCACAAATTGATATGTCATTCCATCAAAACTAATGTATTGAATTGATGTAAACGTTTTAAATATTGAATTTTATTTTAACTTAATTAAAAAAAGATTAGTAGCCACAATTTTGACTACTAATCTTAGTTAAAATTCAGTATCTAAATATTAAATTATTGTTTTAATGTACTTCAATTTATGGTAAAACCCAGTATCGATTTAACATAAAAATGCTCAAGTTGATTATTCTATATAAGAACCGATATTTCTGAATTTTTCAAAGCGATCATTAGCAATTTCATCACGTGATAATGACTCAAGTGAATCTAACTGTGCAACAAACGCTGATTTAATAGCTAAAGCTTGCTGTTCAATATCTTTATGTGCACCGCCAAGTGGTTCAGAAATGACATCATCTATAATACCTAATTGCTTAATATCATGGGCAGTAATTTTCATTGTTTCAGCTGCAATTTTAGCCAAATTACTGTCTTTCCATAATAATGCCGCTGCACCTTCAGGAGATATAACAGAGTAAGTACTATTCTCTAACATCAATACTTTATTGGCAATACCAATACCTAGAGCACCTCCACTGCCACCTTCACCAATGACAATCGCAATAACTGGTACTTTTAGTGAAGCCATCTCAATCAAATTTGTTGCGATAGATTCACTTTGTCCACGTTCTTCCGCAGCTTTACCAGGATATGCACCTTTTGTATCTATAAATGTAAAGATAGGACGATTGAATTTTTCAGCTTGTTTCATTAAACGTAATGCTTTTCGATAACCTTCTGGATGCGCCATACCAAAATTTCGATAAATATTATCTTTTGTATCTTTTCCACGTTGTTGTCCAATAACTGTAACAGCACGACCATTTAAAAAGCCAATACCACCAATCATTGCTGGATCATCTCTAAAATTACGATCACCATGTAGTTCCATAAACGAATCAAAGATATATGGAATATAATCTAGGGTCGTAGGTCTTTCTTGCAAACGCGCAATTTGCACACGATCCCATGGTTTTAGATTTGTATATATTTTTTTAGTTTCTCGTTCCAATGACGCTTCAAGCATGTCAATTTCTTCTTGTAAATCCACATCATTTTTATCTTGAGATTCTTTTAAAGATTCAATTTTATTTCGAATTTCAAAAAGTGGTTTTTCAAAATCTAACATTATTTAGTCACCTCTTGATGGATTTTTAGAATTTCAGACAATGTTTGACGCATATTATTACGATGTACAACTTTATCCAATTGTCCATGCTCTAATAAAAATTCTGCAGTTTGGAAATCATCTGGCAATTTTTCGTTTATTGTCTGTTCAATAACTCGACGACCTGCAAAACCTATCAACGCTTTTGGCTCACTTAAATTTATATCACCAACTGATGCAAAACTTGCAGATACACCACCAGTAGTTGGATGTGTTAAATATGATATATATAATAGTCCAGCGTCAGAATGACGTTTTAAAGATACACTGGTTTTACCCATTTGCATCAAGGAAATAATACCTTCTTGCATACGTGCACCACCACTTGCAGAGAAAAGAATAAATGGTAAACGGTTCTCAGTGCAGTAATCAATGATGCGACATATCTTTTCACCGATAACCGATCCCATACTTCCCATTCTAAAACGTGAATCCATGACAGCAACGCCAAATTTCATACCATCTAGTTGCGCTGTACCAGTCACAACTGCTTCTTTAAGACCTGTCTTTTGTTGGTCCTTTTCAATTTTTTCTAAATAACTTGGAAAATCTAATGGATTCGCAGAGGTCATTCCCTTATCGAATTCTGTAAATGATCCTTCATCAGAAATTGCTTCTATACGTTTATACGCAGTTAAAGCAATATGATGATCACAATTAAAGCACACATTTAAATTTTCAGCTAATTCTTTTGTGTACATAATTTTCTTACACTTTGGACACTTAGTCATAATACCTGCAGGCACATCATTATTTTTAGAGTCTTGTACTGTAAGATATTTCTTTTTCTTTGTTCGATTAAAAAAATCTTTAAACATAGGAAAACCTCCAAATAACCTCTGTTCTAACCATTTAGAGCCTTAAACTGAACTTGACCAGTTAAAAACGGGTTTAAATTTATTTGATTTATATTCGTTTGACTGTTGAATGTTTATCATAAACTTTCATTTTCATCATTTTAATGACTCTTTATTGCTAACTTTTAAGCAATTTAATTAAACGTTAATTATTTTTATTGTAAATCTGTAAGTTTCATTGTTTTATCATACACATCTTGCGGATCAACTTCAATCCTAGCTACTCCAGATTCCATTGCCGCTTTAGCAACATTACGAGCAACTGATGGCGCTACACGTTTATCAAACGGTCCTGGGATACAGTAGTCTTCATTTAATTCAGAACTATCGATTAAATCAGCAATCGCTTCTACAGCTGCCTTTTTCATTTCTTCATTTATATGTGTAGCTTCAACCTCTAATGCACCTCTAAAAATACCAGGGAAAGCTAATACATTATTAATTTGGTTAGGATAGTCTGAACGTCCTGTACCAACAACTCGTGCACCTGCCGCTTTGGCATCATCAGGTATTATTTCAGGATTTGGATTAGCCATTGCAAATATAATTGGATTATCTGCCATACTCTTAACCATATCTTGTGACAGCGCATTAGCTACAGAAACTCCGATAAATACATCTGCGTCTTTTACGACTTCTTCTAAAGACCCTTCAATCTTATCTTTATTTGTCCATTTAGCTACAACATCTTTCGTAGGATTCATACCATATGAACGTCCTTCAAAAATTGCGCCTCTTGAGTCACACATAACCATATTTCTTACACCATACGCGTATAGTAATTTAACAATGGCTATTCCTGCTGCACCAGCACCATTTAGTACAACTTTTATTTTAGCAATATCTTTGTTAACAACTCTCAATGCATTTACCAAACCTGCCATTGTTACAATTGCTGTACCATGTTGATCGTCATGGAATACCGGAATATTAGTTTCTTTTTTCAATCGTTCTTCAATTTCAAAACAACGTGGTGCCGAAATATCCTCTAAATTAATACCACCATAATTAGGTTCTAACAACTTAACTGTTTTAATGATTTCTTCGGTATCAGTTGTATTTAACGCAATAGGCACCCCATTGATACCAGCGAAGCTTTTGAATAATACTGCTTTACCTTCCATTACAGGAATACTTGCTTCAGGTCCAATGTTACCTAAACCTAATACCGCTGTTCCATCAGTAATAACTGCAACTGTATTTCCTTTAATTGTGTAATCATATACTTTTCTTTTATCTTCATAAATATCTTTACACGGTTCAGCAACGCCAGGTGAGTATGCTAAACTTAATTCCTCTTTATTAGTAACTTTTACATTTGGTTTAACTTCTAATTTACCTTGATTACGTTTGTGCATTTCCAATGCTTCATCTCTTAATGACATGAAATCAGCCCCTAATTCAATATTTATTTTTAAAAAATAACTTGGATAAAACGCATTACATTATAAAAGTAAAAATATTGGGTAAATCTGAATGAGTAAGAATTTATGGTTTTGATTATGTAACACAAATAGCGATAAACGATAATAAAATAATATTTATAAAGATACATTAAACCATACTATCTAAAGATATACCTTTAATTATTATAATGGATAGCAAAAACCAATATATCAAAAAGTTATTATTTTTCCGCACGATATATCGACAAAATTCTTTACTCAATTTATGTATACTGCTTTTTGTGCTAATTATTCTTATGGATTAATCAATAATGTAAAGTGAAACTCATAAAAATAATAAGCATAAAAAACTAATATAAACGCAAACTGATGGTTAGAAAATATCTAACCATCAGTTTACTATATCATAATTTATTAGTTGATAAAAGTTATATAAGCCTAATATCACTAGGGTTAAAGGATTGTATAAAATTATTAAACATACTATCTTTTTGATTAATATAGCCTAAAGTAGTCATTTGTTTAATCGTTTCATCATAAAAGGATAACACAACATCATTAGCATTCTCTTTCGTAGCTTTAATCATCTCTTCAAACATATCTATTTGTGATTTATTTCTAATTATAATTTGTTTGGCAAATGCTAATTTTTGTTCTTCAAAAGTGGCTAATGTCTGAATCTCATTTATAATTAGTTGACGTTGTTGCTTTCTATGGTCAAATTTCCCGCTAACTATAAACAAGTCATTATGTGATAACAACTCTTCGTACTTTTTAAACTGATTAGGGAAAATCACACCATCTAAAGTTTCAATGCCATCATTTAATGTGACGAATGCCATATTTTGACCATTTTTAGTTCGAATTTGTTTAACTTTATCAAACTGTACTAATATAGGTTTATTATTCTGCGCGTTACTCAATTTAAATATCGTTAAATATTGTTTGGCAACAAACTTTTTATCTACTGGGTGTTGCGAAACATAAAATCCTAAATATTCTTTTTCGTACTGACTAATAAGTGCATCAGGCAATTCTTCTTTATCTTCATACATCTGTTTTGGCGTTAAAATATCAAATAAAAAACCATCTTGTTCAATGTTTAAATCGCCATCCAACACTTGATCAATAGCTTGCAACAACGTTGAACGTGTTTTACCAAAAGCATCAAACGCTCCCACTAAAATCAGTGCTTCAAGTAACTTTCTCGTTTTGACTCTCTTCGGTATACGTCTAGCAAAATCAAAGAAATCTTTAAATTTGCCGTTCTGATAACGTTCATCAACAATCACTTTCACACTTTGATAACCAACACCTTTAATTGTACCAATTGATAAATAAATGCCTTCTTGGGAAGGTTTATAAAACCAATGACTTTCGTTAATGTTCGGTGGCAATATAGTGATACCTTGTTTTTTTGCTTCTTCTATCATTTGAGCAGTTTTCTTCTCACTTCCAATAACATTACTTAAAATATTTGCGTAAAAATAATTTGGATAATGGACTTTTAAAAAGCTCATAATGTATGCAATTTTAGAATAGCTGACAGCATGTGCTCTAGGAAAACCATAATCTGCAAATTTCAGAATCAAATCAAATATTTGCTTACTAATGTCTTCGTGATAACCATTTTGCTTTGCACCTTCTATAAAATGTTGACGCTCACTTTCAAGAACAGCTCTATTTTTTTTACTCATTGCTCTTCTTAAAATATCCGCTTCACCATAACTGAAGTTTGCAAATGTGCTCGCTATTTGCATAATTTGCTCTTGATAAATAATAACACCGTAAGTATTTTTTAATATCGGTTCTAAATGCGGATGTAAATATTGAACTTTGCTTGGATCATGTCTTCTTGTAATGTAAGTTGGAATTTCTTCCATTGGACCTGGTCTATACAAAGAAGTTACAGCCACAATATCTTCAAAGTGTTCCGGCTTTAATTTTTTTAATACACTTCTTACACCGTCAGACTCTAATTGGAATATGCCAGTCGTATCTCCTTGCGACAACAATTCAAACACTTTTTGATCATCGAACGGAATCTTTTCGATATCAATATTAATACCTAAATCTTTTTTGACTTGTGTTAAGATTTGATGAATAATCGATAAGTTTCTCAAACCTAGAAAATCTATTTTTAATAACCCAATACGTTCGGCTTCAGTCATTGTCCATTGCGTTAATAATCCTGTATCCCCTTTCGTTAAAGGGGCATATTCATATAATGGATGGTCATTAATAATAATTCCTGCCGCATGTGTAGATGTATGTCTTGGTAAACCTTCTAACTTTTTACAAATACTGAACCAGCGTTCATGTCGATGGTTTCGATGTACAAACTTTTTAAAATCGTCAATTTGATATGCTTCATCAAGTGTAATTCCTAATTTATGTGGGATTAAACTTGAAATTTCATTTAATGTAACTTCATCAAACCCCATAATTCTTCCAACATCTCTAGCAACTGCTCTTGCAAGCAGATGACCGAAAGTCACAATTCCAGATACATGTAGCTCGCCATATTTTTCTTGGACGTACTGAATGACCCTTTCTCGGCGTGTATCTTCAAAGTCAATATCAATATCAGGCATTGTTACACGTTCTGGGTTTAAAAAACGTTCAAATAATAGATTGAATTTAATAGGATCAATCGTTGTAATTCCCAATAAATAACTGACCAGTGAGCCAGCTGAAGAACCACGACCAGGACCTACCATCACATCATTCGTTTTCGCATAATGGATTAAATCACTTACTATTAAGAAATAATCTTCAAAACCCATATTAGTAATAACTTTATACTCATATTTCAATCGCTCTAAATAGACGTCATAATTAAGTTCTAATTTTTTCAATTGTGTAACTAAGACACGCCACAAATATTTTTTAGCTGATTCATCATTAGGTGTCTCATATTGAGGAAGTAGAGATTGATGATATTTTAATTCTGCATCACACTTTTGAGCTATAACATCAACCTGCGTTAAATATTCTTGGTTAATATCTAATTGATTAATTTCCTTTTCAGTTAAAAAATGTGCACCAAAATCTTCTTGATCATGAATTAAGTCTAATTTTGTATTGTCTCTAATAGCTGCTAATGCAGAAATCGTATCGGCATCTTGACGTGTTTGGTAACAAACATTTTGAATCCAAACATGTTTTCTACCTTGAATCGAAATACTAAGGTGGTCCATATATGTGTCATTATGGGTTTCAAACACTTGTACAATATCACGATGTTGATCACCGACTTTTTTAAAAATGATAATCATATTGTTAGAAAATCGTTTTAATAATTCAAACGACACATGTTCTAATGCATTCATTTTTATTTCCGATGATAGTTGATACAAATCTTTTAATCCATCATTATTTTTAGCTAGAACAACTGTTTCGACTGTATTTAATCCATTTGTCACATATATTGTCATACCAAAAATCGGTTTAATGTTATTTGCTATACATGCATCATAAAATTTAGGAAAACCATACAATACATTGGTGTCAGTTATGGCAAGTGCATCAACATTTTCAGACACAGCAAGTCTTACGGCATCTTCTATTTTTAAGCTTGAATTTAACAAATCATAAGCCGTATGAATATTTAAATATGCCACCATGATTGAATGGCCCCTTTCTATTAGTTAAGTTTTGTGCGTAAAGCTGTAGCAAGTTGCTCAAATTCATCCCAGCTGTCCACTGAAACTCCTGACGCATTCGGATGACCACCGCCACCAAAATCTTGCGCAATATCATTAATAATCAATTGCCCTTTAGAACGTAATCGACATCTGATTTCATTACCTTCATCGACTGCAAATACCCATATTTTCAAGCCTTTGATGTCAGCAATTGTATTAACAAACTGAGATGCTTCATTTGGCTGAATACCGAATTGCTCCAATACATCTTCAGTTATTTTAACTTGGCAGAATCCATCATCCATAAGTTCGAAATGTTGTAAAACATAACCTTGAAACGGCAACATTTTTGGGTCCTTCTCCATCATTTTATTTAAAAGCGCATTATGATCAATATCATGCCCAATTAACTTTCCAGCAATTTCCATAGTATGTTCTGAGGTATTGTTAAAAAGGAATCGCCCAGTATCACCGACGATACCAAGATATAAAACGCTCGCGATATCTTTATTAACAATTGCTTCATCATTAAAATGTGAGATTAAATCGTAAATGATTTCACTTGTAGATGACGCGTTCGTATTAACTAAATTAATATCACCATACTGATCAACTGCAGGATGATGATCTATTTTAATAAGTTTACGACCTGTACTATAACGTTCATCGTCAATTCGTGGAGCATTGGCAGTATCACATACAATTACAAGCGCATCTTGATATGTTTTATCATCAATGTTATCTAACTCTCCAATAAAACTTAATGATGATTCCGCTTCACCCACTGCAAATACTTGCTTTTGCGGAAATTTCTGCTGAATATAGTATTTTAAACCAAGTTGTGAACCATATGCATCAGGATCTGGTCTAACATGTCTGTGTATAATAATTGTATCGTTGTCTTCGATACATTTCATAATTTCATTCAAAGTACTAATCATTTTCATACTCCCTTTTTTAGAAAAGTTGCTTAATTTAAGCATTAGTCTATATCAAAATATCTAAATTATAAAAATTGTTACTACCATATTAAACTATTTGCCCGTTTTAATTATTTAGATATATATATTTTCATACTATTTAGTTCATAACGATTATAGGACATCAAGCAATATTATACTAGCAACAGTTGACCAAATAAAAATGCACAAATAACAAGCTTTATTTAATTCAGGGGCCACAACATAGAGAAATTGGACCCCCAATTTCTACAAACAATGCAAGTTGGGGTGGGGCCCCAACATAGAGAATTTCGAAAAGAAATTCTACAGACCATGCAAGTTGGGGTGGGCCCCAACATAGAAGCTGACGTAATGTCAGCTTACTATAATGTTCAAGTTGGGCCCCAACGTTTGTGCGAAATCTATCTTATGCCTATTTTCTCTGCTAAGTTCCTATACTTCGTCAAACATTTGGCATATCACGAGAGCGCTCGCTACTTTGTCGTTTTGACTATGCATGTTCACTTCTATTTTGGCGAAGTTTCTTCCGACGTCTAGTATGCCAAAGCGCACTGTTATATGTGATTCAATAGGTACTGTTTTAATATACACGATATTTAAGTTCTCTATCATGACATTACCTTTTTTAAATTTACGCATTTCATATTGTATTGTTTCTTCTATAATACTTACAAATGCCGCTTTACTTACTGTTCCGTAATGATTGATTAAAAGTGGTGAAACTTCTACTGTAATTCCATCTTGATTCATTGTTATATATTTGGCGATTTGATCGTTAATTGTTTCACCCATCTGAGGCTGTCTTCCTAAAAGTTGCATAGACTTTAAAACATCTTGTCTATTAATCACACCCACTGTCTTTTTATTACTCGAAACGACAGGAATCAATTCAATACCTTCCCAAATCATCATATGCGCACAACTTGCTACTGTACTCATAGCATTTACATAAATAGGATTTCGCGTCATCACTTTATCTATTTCGTCGTCGTCCTTTGTATTAATCATCTCTCGACTTGTTACAATACCTACTAATTTATAAGACTCATTGACTACCGGAAATCTTGTATGGCCAGTTCGATTCGCCATACGCTTATAATCTGCTATTTTCATCGTATCAAACAGCACAGATAAATCATCTAATGGCGTCATTATATCTTGAACTATTAAGATATCTTTTCGTATTTTCTGATTAAAAAGTGCTTTGTTGATAATATTTGCAACTAGAAATGTATCATAACTTGATGATAGAACAGGTAAATCATGTTCATTCGCAAAATTAATAACTTTATTAGATGGCTTAAATCCACCAGTAATTAATATAGCCGTACCTCTTTTTAAAGCTTCAATCTGCACATCTTCACGATTTCCGACAATCAATAATGTCTTTGGACCAATATATTTTAAAATATCTTTGAGTTCCATTGCTCCAATTGCAAATTTAGATACCATCTTAGTGATACCTTTATTGCCACCTAACACTTGGCCATCAATAATATTGACAATTTCATTAAAAGTTAAATGTTCAATTTCATTACGATTACGTTTTTCGATTCGAACCGTACCAACACGATCTATCGTTGCGACCATGCCCATTTTATCAGCATCTTTAATTGCACGATATGCTGTCCCTTCAGATACGTTTAAAAATTTAGCGATTTTACGCACCGAAATTTTAGAGCCTATAGATAACGATTCAATATAATCTAAAATTTGTTCATGTTTTGTCATTCTTTACCTCTTCTTTTCGAACAGTATTAACTACATTATAACTTTATTTTGGATAAAAAGCATTGAAGTGAAATGAAATAATGATCGTTTCACCTATTTTATTTTTTGAAAATATACAACAAACACAAAGATCACAAAATCTTTAATTTTAAATGGAAAAATCCATTATTATTTATTAGAATGTAAGTGAGGAGGGATGTACTAATGTATAAAAATATATTACTTGGTGTAGACACTCAGTTAAAAAATGAAAAAGCACTAAAAGAAGTGTCTAAATTAGCTGGCGAAGGTACAGTCGTAACAGTTTTAAACGCAATCAGCGAACAAGATGCTCAAGCATCAATTAAAGCAGGTGTTCATTTAAACAAACTTACTGAAGAACGAAGCAAGCGATTGGAAAAAACACGCAAAGCTTTAGAAGATTATGGTATTGATTATGACCAAATAATTGTTCGTGGTAATGCAAAAGAAGAACTATTAAAACATGCTAATAGCGGTAAATACGAAATTGTTGTTTTAAGTAACCGTAAAGCAGAAGACAAAAAGAAATTTGTACTTGGAAGTGTCAGCCACAAAGTAGCAAAACGTGCGACTATCCCTGTATTAATCGTTAAATAAAATTTTTATCCAGAATCACAAATAATCTTTCAATCATGATGCAGTCTCAAACGACTGAGTAAATACAAGAAACGATTATGACTGTGGTTCTGGATTTTTTATATCGTAGTAAATTTATAATCAATGTCTAATTGTATAAAACTAAAATTACGAGAGTAGGTCAGAAATGATAAAGAACCACTGATGTCCCCCGTCCACGTCGTAACTGAATCAGTAGAATATAAAAACACCCACTAAAAATATGCAGACGATAACTTCCACATAGATTAGCGAGGTGTTTTTTAGTGTAAAATCTATATTCTATTTAAAACTGAACAGATTCACCTGGTTTTAAAATTTGCACGTCCCCTACATTAACAGCATCTTTAAATTGTTGTGGATCTTGTTCGATTAATGGGAATGTATCATAATGAATCGGTACAGAAATTTTTGGTTTAATAAATTCATTAATAGCATAACTTGCATCATCAATACCCATCGTAAAATTATCTCCAATTGGTACAAAACATACATCAACTGGATGACGTTTCGCAATAAGTGACATGTCACTAAACAGACCTGTATCACCAGTATGATAAATTGTTTTTCCTTCAACTTCAAACACGATACCCATTGGCATACCTAAATAAACTGGAATACCATTTTCATGTGTAAAACTTGAACTATGAAATGCTTGAACAAATTTAACGCTTCCGAAATCAAAGTTTGCTTTACCACCAATATTCATACCATGAACATTTTCAACACCGTGATATGAAGAAAGATAGTCAGCCATTTCTGCACTTCCAATTACTGTTGCTCCTGTTTTCTTTGCTAGTTCCACAACATCACCAAAATGATCAAAATGACCGTGCGTTAAAACGATATAGTCTACCTGCACTGTTTCAATATTCAAATCACACTTAGGGTTATTTGAAATAAACGGATCTACGATAACCTTTTTGTTGTTCCCTTCTAAATAAATCGTTGATTGACCATGAAATGATAACTTCATTTGAGCATCCTCCTATCAATTACTATATAAATTTAGTACCCTTTTGCCACTTAATTATAACAAATTCTCAAATTTTAAAAATTGAAAATCTAGTTAATGTATTAGCTCGATTTTGAAATCTAATAATAATTGGCATAAAATGGAAGTAATATTATGTTGAGGAGTGTTTATAAAATGACAAAAATATCAAAAATAATAGACGAATTGAACAATCAACAAGCTGATGCAGCATGGATTACAACACCGTTGAATGTATATTATTTTACTGGATACCGTAGCGAACCCCATGAAAGATTATTTGCATTATTGATTAAGAAAGATGGTAAACAAGTACTATTTTGTCCAAAAATGGAAGTCGAAGAAGTCAAAGCATCACCTTTCACAGGTGAAATCGTTGGATATTTAGACACTGAAAACCCTTTTTCACTTTATCCTCAAACAATCAATAAATTACTAATTGAAAGCGAGCACTTAACAGTAGCACGCCAAAAACAATTAATCTCTGGTTTCAATGTCAATTCATTCGGAGATGTTGATTTAACAATCAAACAATTGAGAAATATTAAATCCGAAGATGAAATTAGCAAAATACGTAAAGCTGCTGAGTTAGCAGATAAGTGTATCGAAATAGGTGTTTCTTATTTAAAAGAAGGTGTGACTGAACGTGAAGTAGTCAACCATATTGAGCAAACTATCAAACAATATGGCGTCAATGAAATGAGTTTTGATACGATGGTTTTATTTGGAGATCATGCCGCATCACCTCATGGCACACCAGGAGATCGCAGATTAAAAAGCAATGAATATGTACTATTTGATTTAGGTGTAATTTATGAGCATTATTGTAGCGATATGACACGTACTATTAAATTTGGTGAACCTAGCAAAGAAGCACAAGAAATTTATAATATTGTATTAGAAGCAGAAACATCTGCAATCCAAGCAATTAAACCTGGAATACCATTAAAAGATATCGATCATATCGCTAGAAATATTATTTCAGAAAAAGGTTATGGTGAATATTTCCCTCATCGCTTAGGTCATGGCCTAGGATTACAAGAACATGAATATCAAGATGTTTCAAGTACTAATTCTAATTTGTTAGAAGCTGGCATGGTTATTACAATCGAACCAGGTATTTATGTACCTGGTGTTGCAGGTGTAAGAATTGAAGATGACATACTTGTCACTAATGAAGGATATGAAGTATTAACACATTACGAAAAATAAGGAGTGGGATAAAAATGAAAAGCTTGTTACAAGCGCATTCTCATTCAGTCAAACACTGCCAATATAACATTGTAGCGCCTAAGACATAAATTTTTATCCAAGTCTAAATGCAATATGTAACAAACAAGCTAGAAACACATATGCAGGTATGTTCATCAGTAACATGTAATGAATCAAATCAATATCATTCATGTTCGATGATTTCTTCGCATTGTTTCTAGCTTTAATTTATCATTATTTAATTTTAATAACCAAGGAGATGATAACGTCATTCTTTAGTACGCTGTAATCCATTCCCTTTTCATCAAATTCAAATTATAATTGTAATGCTTCTTCTACAGATTTATATTCCATTTCAAATGCCTCTGCAACGCCTTTATTGGTTACGTGACCTTTGTAAGTATTTAAACCTAATGATAATGGTTGATTTGATTTAAATGCTTCTCTATACCCTTTATTAGCTAGCATGAGCGCATAAGGTAGCGTAGCATTATTTAAAGCTAACGTCGAAGTACGCGGTACTGCACCTGGCATATTTGCAACTGCATAATGAACCACACCATGCTTAATATATGTAGGATCATCATGTGTCGTAATTTTATCAGTTGTTTCAAAAATACCGCCTTGATCAATAGCAATGTCAATAATAACTGACCCATTTTTCATTTGTTTAATCATGTCTTCTGTTACAAGTCTTGGCGCTTTAGCACCTGGAATTAAAACTGCACCTATTACTAAATCACTTTGTTTAACATACAACTCAATATTCAACGGATTTGACATAATTGTATGTACACGTCCACCGAATAAATCATCTAATTGTTGTAAACGCTTTGGATTAACATCTAAAATCGTAACATCTGCACCTAGTCCTAGTGCAATTTTAGCTGCATTTGTTCCTGCTTGACCACCACCGATAATAGTTACTTTACCCTTAGGTACTCCTGGGACACCACCTAGTAGAATTCCCATACCACCATTAAGTTTTTGTAGGAACTCTGCGCCAACTTGAGCTGACATTCTTCCTGCTACCTCACTCATTGGTGATAACAATGGTAAAGATCGGTCTGGTAACTGCACAGTCTCATATGCAATACTAATTACTTTTCTATCTATCAAAGCTTGTGTTAATTTTTCTTCATTTGCTAAATGAAGATAAGTGAATAATACAAGCCCTTCTTTAAAATATGGATATTCAGATTCAAGTGGTTCTTTAACTTTAATAACCATATCCACATCCCAAACTTTTGCTTGTTCAGCAACAATCTCAGCACCTGCTTCTTTGTAATCTACATCTTCAAAGAATGATCCTGAACCCGCATTTGTTTCCACTAAAACAGTATGCCCACTTTCTACTAAAGCGTGCACACCACTTGGTGATAAACCAACACGATTTTCATTATTTTTAATCTCCCTTGGTATACCAATTTTCATACCATCCACCTCCATAATCATCTTAACGCGAACATTTTGAAAGCGCAATCAAAAATCCACAAAATTGTAAAGGTTATTACACTGACTTTTCCGAAAATTGTGGTAAAATATAATTAAGAAAGAACAAGGAGGCACTTACTATGATTACTTACAAAAATATTTTAATCGCAGTTGACGGTTCACATGAAGCGGAATGGGCATTTAACAGAGCAGTTGGTGTTGCTAAACGTAACGATGCGAAGTTAACAATTGTGAATGTAATTGATTCAAGAACGTATTCTTCTTATGAAGTTTATGATGCTCAATTTACTGAAAAATCTAAGCATTTTGCAGAAGAATTATTAAATGGTTATAAAGAAGTAGCTACTAACGCTGGTGTTAAAGATGTAGAAACGCGTCTAGAGTTTGGCTCTCCTAAATCTATCATTCCTAAAAAGCTTGCACATGAAATTAATGCAGACTTGATTATGAGTGGTACATCAGGCTTAAATGCCGTGGAAAGATTTATTGTTGGTTCTGTATCAGAATCTATCGTTCGTCATGCGCCATGTGACGTGTTAGTTGTTCGTACTGAAGAGTTACCAGCAGACTTCCAACCACAAGTTGCAACAACTCAATTACGTGAAAAATATCAAAATTAAATATAGATGATCATTAGATAACTACTTGATCATTATGAACCAAGTGCAACTTTCTGCACTTGGTTTTTTATTGTTTATAAATAAAACTCACTTAATAATGTTTTCATAATCTTCTTCGACTACTTAATTCTTTAAGATATTCGTGAAAAGAGACATTACACTAGTTAATTTTCAAACAATACAAAAAGCGTCTACCTCCTACATATAATTGTAGCGGAGATAGACGCTTAATATTTATTTAAAAATTATTTTAAACCACCGAATGTCATAACATCACGGGCAATCATACTTTCTTCATCTGTTGGAATAACGACAACTTTAACTGGTGAATGAGGATAGTTAATAAATCCTTCTTTACCACGTAGTAAGTTTTCATTTTTCTTAGGATCCCAGTAAACACCCATAAATTCTAAGCCTTCAAGAACTTTCGCACGAATTTCTACTGAGTTTTCACCGATACCTGCTGTAAATACGATAACATCAACACCATGCATTCTCGCAGCATATGATCCAATATATTTGTGAATTTTAGAAGCAAATACATCTAAAGCCATTTGTGAACGTGCTTTACCTGATTCAGCTTCTTCTGATAAGTCACGTAAATCACTAGATGTACCTGATAATCCTAATAAACCTGATTCTTTGTTTAAGATTTCCAATACTTGTTCAGCAGTTTTACCTGTTTTTTCCATAATAAATGGAATTAAAGCAGGGTCAATATTACCAGAACGAGTACCCATTGTTACACCAGCAAGTGGTGTGAAGCCCATTGATGTATCAATAGATTTACCGCCATCGATAGCTGCAATTGATGCTCCATTACCAATGTGACATGAAATAATACGTAAATCTTCAATTGGCTTATCTAACATTTCTGCCGCTCTTTGTGATACAAATTTATGGCTTGTACCATGGAAACCATACTTACGAATGCCATAATCTTTATAATAATGATATGGCAAGCTATATAGATATGCTTTTTCAGGCATTGTTTGATGGAATGCTGTATCAAAAATTGCCACATGAGGGATATTTGGTAATAATTTACGGAAAGCACGAATACCCATCAAGTTAGCTGGGTTGTGAAGCGGTGCTAATTCGCTTAATTCTTCAATTTCCTTTTCAACCTCATCAGTAATAGCTACTGATTCAGGGAATTTTTCACCACCATGTACAACACGGTGACCTGTTCCATCGATATCGTTAATATCATTAATAATATTGTGCGCTTTAAAAGCATCCAACATGATATCAACTGCCTCAACGTGATCCTTGATATCTTGTACTGTTTTAACTTTTTCCCCGTTGACTTCAATTGTAAAAATTGAATCCTTCAATCCGATTCTTTCTACTAAACCTTTTGTTACTAATTCCTCTTCAGGCATTCTAATTAATTGAAATTTTAATGATGAACTACCAGCATTGATAGCCAAGATTAATTTTGACATAAGTAATGATCCTCCATCGTTTGCTTTTTATACTATTTCATTTTTCATTTTATCATTCATACAGTTTTATGACTATACTATTACAGATTATTTTTTAGGACGATTTGTGTCCATCCACTGATTTAACTCTGTCATAAATCCTTGAAATTGTGAAGGAATTTTGAAATCAGGAATATTTGCCAATAATACTTCAACTGGCTTTGTTTCACCCGATTTTTTCTTTTGTAAAATTAATATAGATTTTCGCGCTTTTTCATTTTTAAATAAAGTTGGTGGTAAATTTAAAAATGCTTGCATCTCTGTCTCTGTTGCAATATATTTTTCAAGCTGTTTTACATGTTCACCTGTAAAAATATTACTTGGTACCACTAGAAAGGCATATCCAGCATCTTTTAATGCATTTATTGCTTGTTCTATTAATAAATAATGTGAATAACTATGTCCTTCTTCAAAACCTAGCTTAAACTCCTTACTTCTTTCATCAATTGGATAATAGCCTACTGGAAAATCACCAATAACGATATCTGCTTCTTCTAATGGTAGTGGCATGATGGCATCTTGAGGATACACATCGAAAGGAATTTCTAAGAAGTTTGCTAAATGTACACTAACACGTGATAAAACTGGATCAACTTCAATTAAATGATGCATAACCGCAATTTCAGGTAACACTTCTTTTACAGTAGCACTTAAATGACCGGCACCACTTGCAATATCAACAATATGTAATTCTTCTTGGTTGTTCATAAAACGCTCAACTAAAAATCCTAGTATCAATCCAATTGAATCTGGTGTAATTTGATGATTTGCTTGTATCTTTTCTTCCTGCATTAAACTTAAATATGCAAATTGGAATGCTTTACGTCGATCTTGTAACGTCGATTGTTCTAACAATCCTCTTTCATTGGTATATACTTGTTCCATTGCTAGCCCAAGATTTTCAATAAAACTTTGGCCATTTTCATTATTTAATGTTTTAGCTTTTTCATCTAATGTATGAAACAAGCGTTCCATAATTGTTTGTTGTTCTGCCATATTCGTCCCTCTCCAATAAAAAGTGCCCATAGGTCTTAGCAATCATAGAAAACAATTCTATTTTAATGCTGTTGACAACGATGGACACGATGTATACATTTTAAGATTTATCTCTTTAATGATTAAATATTTTTGTATGCAGCTAAAGCAGCATCAAAATCTGGGAAATCAGTACCTTCACTAACGATTTCTTTATAAACAACTTTATTATCTGCATCTAATACAAATACTGCACGAGCTAATAAGCGAAGTTCTTCCATAACAACGCCATAGTTTTCACCAAATGATAAGTCACGGTGGTCACTTAATGTAATGACATTGTCTAAACCTGCTGAAGCGCACCATCTTTTTTGTGCGAATGGTAAGTCTGCTGAAATTGTAAGCACAATCCCCTCTTCTTTAGAAGCATCAGAGTTGAATTTGCGAGTCTGCTGATCACAAACACCTGTATCAATTGATGGTACCACACTAATTAATTTCTTTTTACCAGCATAATCTGCTAATGTTACTTGATTTAAGTCATTATCTAACACTGTAAAATCAGGTGCAAAATCACCTTCATTAATTTGTTGACCTTTTAAGTGGATTGGTCCACCTTTGAATGTTATTTCAGTCATATACTTGACCTCCTGCATTTTAAAATTCTAACTACATCATACGACAATTTATGGTTTGATTACAATTTTCATGCTTTAATCAAAAGCAAATTTAATTTTATACAAATTGTTGAATATAATCAAAAGCATTTTTTAAAATTAAAATAGCAGTAATAATAATAAATAATACTTTTACATAGCCAACACCTTGTTTGATAGCAAAATGTGCCCCAGTATATGACCCAGCAATCATGCTTGTAGCCATTATTAAACCTATTACATAATCTACTTGTCCTAATACCATAAATAATACAAGCGCACCTATATTAGAAGCAAAGTTCAAAACTTTAGCATTTCCTGCTGCACTTAAAAAATCAAAACCAAAGACTAACAATACAAAAAGCATAAATGAACCTGTTCCCCCACCTACAAATCCATCATAAAAGCCGATTAATATAAAAAGTGCTGCAAATAGTATGGCTTTCTTAAATGTAAATTGAGTAAACGTACGTGTATTGCCCCAATCTTTTTTAAGTAATGTGAATATAAACACCGACGAAAGTGCAATAATGATTAAAGGTTTCAATATTTGTGACGGAACCATCGTTGCAATATATGCGCCACATGCAGATGCCAAAAATACAAAACCAAATAATTTGGCAACAACATATAAGTCCACTTTACCGGACCTTATAAACTTTATCGTACTAGTTAAAGAACCAAATGAACTTGCCAATTTATTTGTACCTAAAGCCACAGATGGTGGTAGACCGATTGCTAATAATGCTGGCGTAGAAATTAAACCGCCACCCCCTACAACCGAATCTATAAACGCCGCGATAAAACCAAATAAAATTATGATTATAATCATCGTTAAGTTCAAATCCATAGTTTAACATCCCCTTATGTTTAAATTTACTCTAGGATTTTATTTATAAAAAGTCATTTATTAATTGGTTTGTTTGCTGTTCTTTAATAGTTTTATAATCACTAGTTATTTCAAGTGTTTCAATATTTTCAACAGCACGATTAATCATCTCTTCAAAATCAAAGACGCTTTCATATTGAACTACCTTATCAAAGTTTGGTTCGGTTACTGGATTTTTAGGGGTGAAAATTGTACAACAATCTTCAAATGGTTGAATAGATGTTTCAAATGTACCAATTTCTTTCGATTTAATAATAATTTCTTCTTTATCGTAAGTTAATAAAGGACGTAATACAGGAGTAGAAGTTACATTATTAATTGCATACATGCTATGAAGTGTTTGACTGGCTACCTGCCCTAGGTTTTCACCATTTACAATAGCTAAAGCCCCTATTTGATGTACTAATTTATCAGCAACACGCATCATCATACGTCTCGTTGAAGTCATTGTATATCTTGGATGTACAACTTTATTTACCTGTTTTTGCAATTCTGTAAATGGTACAATATGCAATTTAATTGGTCCAACACGTTCAGCTAAAATACGTGTCAATTCAATAACTTTTTCTTTTGCTTGATCACTTGTAAATGGTGGACTATGGAAATGAATCGCTTCAATTGTTACGCCACGTCTCATCACTTCCATCCCAGCAACTGGTGAGTCTATACCGCCTGAAAGCATTAGTAACGTCTTACCACCAGTACCAACTGGTAATCCACCTGAACCCGGAACAACTTCTTCATACATATAAATTGCATCTAATCTAACTTCCACTCGAATTTCATGATCTGGACGTTTGACATTCACTGAAATATTGTCGAAGTGCTTCAATATTGCACCACCCAATTCACGCTGTAATTCATACGTATCCATTGGGAAATTTTTATCGGCACGCTTCACATCAATTTTAAATGTGCTGTTTTCTTCAAATTGCTGCGCAAATTTAATTGCCGCTGCACTCATTGCCTCTATTGTTTTTTCTACTTTTAATACTGGACTAATAGATTTAATACCGAAAATTTTTGATAATCGATATGTTATTTCATTTATATCTGCATGGTCTTCAAGTTCAATATACATACGATCTCGTTTGCCTTTAACGACAAACCCATCAAGTCCTTTTAATGACTTATTTACATTATTTCTTAATTGATTTACAAATTTTTTTCTATTTGAACCCTTTAATGTTAACTCCCCGTATCTAACAAGCAAGTGATCATACTTCATTATTTTAGCAACTCCTTAATTTCCTCATAAATGATGATAAATATTTCTTTAAACCTTGCTATATCTTCTTTAGTTGTAGTAGCCCCAAATGATAATCTTATACTACCTTCAATAGATTTGTCTGATAATCCCATTGCAGCCAATACTTCATTTAATTTATTACGTTTAGATGAACAAGCACTCGTCGTAGATATCATAATGTCATATTTTGAAAAAGCATTAACTAATACTTCACCTTTTACGCCAGGAAAACTAATATTTAAAACGAATGGTGAACCAGAAGTTGAAGAATTAATATAAACTCCATGATATTTATTTAAAAATTGACGGACGTCATTATTTAACACAGTAACAAATGCATTCAATGCTTCAAAGTTTTCATTAGCTATCTTCATCGCTTTAACCATTGCAATATCATTTGGCAAATTAACTGTTCCACTTCTAACGCCATATTCTTGACCACCACCATGGACAGTTGGTTCAACATTTTGAATGTGATTTACAAGTAAGACGCCTTGGCCTTTTAAACCATTAAACTTGTGTCCACTTAAACTAATACTATCTATGTTATTGAGATCCATTGAAATTTTGCCGAATGCTTGAACCGCATCTACATGAAAATGTGCCTTAGGATAATTTTTTATAACTTTAGCCATTTGTGGAATAGGCTGTATTTGTCCAGTTACATTATTTACATACATACATGTTACTAAACCGACTTTGTCTGACATTAATTCTTTGAAGTGTTCTAAGTTAATACTGCCATCTTTCTTTACATCAACATATTTAACTTTAAATCCTTCGTGTGCTTCCAAATATCTTACAACCTCTAATACGGACGGATGCTCTAACACGGATGTAATTATTTCCTTCGCTGTATCAAATTTACGATAGGCAATACCTTTTAAAGCAAGATTATTGGATTCAGTTGCACCACTAGTGAATACAACATCATAATTTGTTTTTGAATTAATCATTGCATTAATTTGGGCTTTTGCTTGTTGTAGTAATTGATTTGCCTGCAAACCAGCTTTATGCGGACTATTCGGATTATAATACATTGATTGATTTACTTTTAAATAAGTATCTAACACTTCTTCAAATGCTTTCGTCGTTGCCGCATTATCTAGATATATCAAAATAAACACTTCTCTTTCATTAATCATCAATCGTTAAAATTGTTTTACTCAAGCATTATACTATTATCCGACAAAAAATAAAGGTTATAGCGCAAAATAATCTTATTTCTACTTATTAAATAAAAATTAGACTATTTCACTCTATTTAAACAGCTGTGTGATTATGCTTTTTTCACTACTTATATTAATTAAAACAACACATTTGATTACGTTTATCTTTAAACAATTGCTATTTATATTTATTGTCCCTTTCATTTATCCATATAAAAAAGAAGCTAGACAACGTATCGTTGGCTAACTTCAATTATTAAACTCATCAGTCCAATTTGACAGAGTGCTCATATTATTTAAGTATAACTACATACTAGTTTCTATTGCTTAATAACTTCTTCTTCAATATGTTTAGTAACACCTGGCTCAACACTTTCAAGAGCTTGCTCTGCAATTTCAATCGCACGCTTATAGCGATTATTTTTAAATAATCGTTCAGCTTCATTTAAGCTCTTATCAACATTGCTATAGTCCTTACGATATCTATTTCCATATTGAATTAATTTCTCTGCATAAACAGCATTAACAAGAACATCATTTGCTTCATCTTCAAATGTATTCATTTGAATCACAATTTTAGACACTTTATCTTTTAACTGTTTAACGTGTATTGGACGTTCACTAAATTGTTCGTTAACATCACGAACTTCATGATCAATTTCATTTTTCATGATGATAAACCTTTCAGGAACGCTTGTTAAGTTAGAAGCAAGTAATCGACGATACACTTCTTCTTTCTTCGATTGGACTCGTAGCAGATTGTCTTCTGCTTCTGCTTCATCTTCACGCAATTGAATCAGATGATTTTGTAGCTTTTCTTGTTTGTCATTAATAACTGTGACATGATCTTCTAAATATTGTAAATTATCCTGAACCTCGCTATATCGCACAGCAGATTTAGACATTTCTTTTAAAATATCATCATATACAGAAATTAAACTTTGAATTTCATTTTCAAATTGACGAACACTTTGAGCATCAGATTCATTTATATAGTAGTTTTCACGTACATATTCAATTTCTGTTTGCAATGTATAATTCATGTCTTTAGCTTTGAATAAGTTATCCGTAATGATATCTTTTGTTTCTTCGACATCATTTTTAGCTTTAACTTCATGTTCAATTAAATCATACATGTCATCTAACTTATCATTGATATTAGCTAGTTTATCATTAGCTTCTTCTAATTCTAAGCGGCTAATTAATGGTTCAACGAAACTAAGCTCTGTTTTTAAGCTTTGTAATGTACTGTCTACTTTTACGTGATCCAGATCATACCCTTCAACTTTAAGATCACGGCAACCATATTTTAAATCTTGGAATTGACCAGGTAATTCTTTTTGAGTTTCTCTAATTAATTCTGGTATTTCTTCCATATAAGATCTTAGCTGTTTCATTTGTTCATTCAAGGCAGCTATATGGTTGTGCGCTTGTACATAATTACCATCAGCTTTTAGTACTTCATATTGCTCTAACCTTGGCTCAAACTTTTCAATTTCAGTTTCAAGTAGACTTGCTGCCTCACCAAATTGATGACGATTTGCTAAAACATCACGTTTCATTTCACGATAATCAACCTTACATTTGTCATATAATTCATCATTATCTTTGTATAACGCAATAATTTCATTTACATCTTCTAATTGTTGCTGATAGCTTTGTTCGTAACTATCCATCAACTCATTTGCATCATCAATTTCACTTTGAGATGCGTTGAAACTAAATTTATCTAATAAAGCCTCAGCATTATGGATTTTTTCTTCCACAGGAGCTAGATACTTATTTGTACTTTCTACGTTGTCCTTTTTCATTGCATCGTATTTCGTTTTTGTTTCACCTTTTAAATTCAACTTAGATAATTGTGCAAGGTTTTGATCAAAAGGTAACGTCTCAATTTCATTTTTACGTTCGATTGCTTTTTCAATAATTTGTCGTTTATTTGAACGTAAATAGAATAATACACCTACAGCAATCAATATAATCACAATTATTGCCAAAATGATATATAACACCATATGCTTCTCCTCCTAATTTATCATTACTATTATAACGTAATTTTGCTTAAGGATAAATTATAAAATGAATTTATTGCCATAATATTTTCGAAATTCTATACTATTATAAAATCTATAAAAATAAGAGGTTTTAAATATGACAACAATTAACCCAACAAACTACACATTATTAAAGAAACAAGCAGCAAGCCTTATTGAAGATGAACATCATATGATTGCTATTTTAAGTAACATGTCTGCCTTATTAAATGATAATCTAGATCAAATTAATTGGGTCGGCTTTTACTTATTGGAACAAAATGAACTTATACTTGGACCTTTCCAAGGACACCCCGCTTGTGTCCACATTCCAATTGGAAAAGGTGTATGTGGTACAGCCGTTTCAGAACGTCGTACACAAGTTGTAGCTGATGTCCATCAATTCGAAGGACATATCGCTTGTGATGCTAATAGTAAGTCTGAGATTGTCGTTCCAATTTTCAAAGATGATAAAATTATCGGCGTCTTAGATATCGATGCCCCTATAACTGATCGATTTGATGACAATGACAAAGAACATCTTGAAGCAATTGTTAAAATTATTGAAAAGCAACTCGCATAAAAGGTCATCAGCATTTTCAATAAAGTGTTGACAGTTAGCAGGAAAATGTTACAATAATCTTTGTGTGAATTAACGAAAGTAGCAGTTGTATATTATTGAGCGCTATGTTGTTCCCAATGCGGACGTGTCACGTAACTGTCGCTATAAGGTGAAGACACATAAAACAATATATCTTAGTAAGCATGCAACACTCTTTTTTGTTTATTCATAACAACAAAAAAGAATTAAAGGAGGAGTCTTATTATGGCTCGATTCAGAGGTTCAAACTGGAAAAAATCTCGTCGTTTAGGTATCTCTTTAAGCGGTACTGGTAAAGAATTAGAAAAACGTCCTTACGCACCAGGACAACATGGTCCAAACCAACGTAAAAAATTATCAGAATATGGTTTACAATTACGTGAAAAACAAAAATTACGTTACTTATATGGAATGACTGAAAGACAATTCCGTAACACATTTGACATCGCTGGTAAAAAATTCGGTGTACACGGTGAAAACTTCATGATCTTATTAGCAAGTCGTTTAGACGCTGTTGTTTATTCATTAGGTTTAGCTCGTACTCGTCGTCAAGCACGTCAATTAGTTAACCACGGTCATATCTTAGTAGATGGTAAACGTGTTGATATTCCATCTTATTCTGTTAAACCTGGTCAAACAATTTCAGTTCGTGAAAAATCTCAAAAATTAAACATCATCGTTGAATCAGTTGAAATCAACAATTTCGTACCTGAGTACTTAAACTTTGATGCTGACAGCTTAACTGGTACTTTCGTACGTTTACCAGAACGTAGCGAATTACCTGCTGAAATTAACGAACAATTAATCGTTGAGTACTACTCAAGATAATACGTTCAATACAAACACCCACAATTGTGGGTGTTTTTTTTATTAATTTAAAAATGATAGATTCAAAATTATATGGAGCTACCCTATTTTACAATCAACTTAGAATTTACAAGTCTTATTTGTTTAATTATCTTTAGTATTTCATCATTAGTTTTTAAAATTATCAATTGCGATATACGAATCCTCATCCCTCTATCAAATTACCATTCATCGTCTCACTTAATAAATAATTTCGGATTATCTGTAATTAATCCATCTACACCCATTTGTCTTAATTTTTCTCCAGTTTTCAATTTATTAACTGTGTATGGCATAACCTGTAATTGATGATGATGTGCTTTATCAACAAATTTTCTGGTCACTAATGCATAATTAGGATTAACATAACTAGCAATTTGAGCAATTCTTGAAAAGTTTGGCTTTTTATACCAATAATTACGTTTACTACAAAGCACACCTAATTCATATATACTGCCCAATGTGTTTAACTTTTCGATGCATTCGATATCAAAAGATTGTATAACTACTTGTGTCGCATCGACTTTCTTTTCTTCCAAAAATGCCAGCAATTTACATTCTATTTCTGGATATAAATTCGGACTTTTCAATTCAATCAATAGCTTTTTATCATACTTTAAGCATAATGAAAGTACTTCATCTAACGTGGGTATTCGTTCTCCCTTAAAAGCAACATCTTTATAACTACCAAAATCAAATGATTTTAATTGCGATAATGTGTAATCAGAAATACGCCCCTTACCATCCGATGTTCTATCAATTGTTTCATCATGTATCACAACAAAATGTTGGTCTTTGGTCAAATGAACATCTATTTCTAACATAGCAACATTGAGCCCCATTACCTCTCGATAACCGACCATTGTATTTTCAGGAAAATCACTCGGCAATCCACGGTGCGAAACAATTTGTAATTCATCTTTCAGTTTATTCAGAGTCATTGATAAGTCACCTTTCTGTTAAACTTTGATAAACTATTCTAAAATTAAACTATCACAATTATATTGGAGGTTAAAGCAATTGCATCAACATGACTTTAAAGTCCAAACTTCTTGGCAAGGTGGTCGTAACAATGTCGGAAACGTTCAAGGCGACATACTTTCAGAGAATATTTCTATACCTGCTTCCTTAGGTGGTGTTGGTTTAGGAACAAATCCCGATGAATTGTTAGTATCAGCCGCTTCATCATGTTATATCATCTCATTAGCAGCTACTCTTGAACGTGCAAAGTTCACAGATATTTCAATTGAACAACAATCGATTGGAACAGCTTGTTTAAATAACGGAAAATTCAGTATGTCAAAAATTGTGCACCATCCTCAAATTCAAATTCCAAGTGATCAAATAGCACAATTAGAAAAGCGATTACCAAAATTGATAACAATTGCAGATAATAATTGCATGATTTCAAATGCTGTAAGAAATAATGTGGACATAAAAATTTATCCCATCATTCAGGCCAAATAAAATCTTTAAGTGATAACGTTTGTTCGACAATATAGCGTTATCACTTTTTTAGGCTTTTAAATTTTCAGAAAATTTGCTAAAATAGTGAAATCTTATTTATAGGAGGCATATAAATGTATTATCATCAACCGTTGTTATTAACACCTGGCCCAACCCCTGTACCTGATGCCATTATGAGAGAAATTCAAGCACCTATGGTTGGTCATCGTTCTAAAGATTTTGAAGACATCGCACAACAAGCATTTCAAGGTCTAAAGCCAATATTTGGGAGTCAAAATGATGTACTTATTTTAACATCTAGCGGTACAAGCGTCTTGGAGGCTAGTATGTTGAACATTGTAAACCCTGAAGATCACTTCGTTGTCATTGTTTCAGGTGCCTTTGGTAACCGATTTAAACAAATTGCACAAACTTATTACAAAAATGTGCATATTTATGACGTAACATGGGGAGAAGCTGTAGATGTCAAAGATTTCATCAATTTCCTTTCAACTTTAAATGTTGAAGTGAAAGCAGTATTTAGTCAATATTGCGAAACATCTACGACAGTGCTACACCCTATTCACGAGTTAGGAAATGCCATCAATCAATTTAATAGTAATATTTATTTTGTAGTTGACGGCGTAAGTTGCATTGGTGCTGTTGATGTTGACATTAACAAAGATAAAATTGATGTACTTGTTTCTGGTAGTCAAAAAGCAATTATGTTACCTCCAGGATTAGCTTTTGTAGCTTATAGCCACCGTGCAAAAGAACGTTTCAAAGAAGTAACTACGCCAAAATTTTATCTAGACTTAAATAAATACATTTCGTCACAAGCTGACAATTCTACACCGTTCACACCAAATGTGTCTTTATTTAGAGGTGTAAATGCATACGTTGAAACCGTAAAAGCAGAAGGTTTCAATCACGTAATAGCACGACACTATGCAATTAGAAATGCATTAAGAAGCGCCTTAAAAGCATTAGATTTAACTTTATTAGTCAATGATAAAGATGCATCTCCAACGGTTACAGCATTCAAACCTAATACAAATGATGAAGTGAAAATAATCAAAGATGAACTTAAAAATCGGTTTAAAATAACAATTGCTGGTGGTCAAGGCCATCTTAAAGGTCAAATTTTAAGAATTGGTCATATGGGGAAAATTAGTCCTTTCGATATTTTATCGGTAGTATCTGCTTTAGAAATTATTTTAACTGAACACCGTAAAGTTAACTATATCGGTAAAGGTATATCAAAATATATGGAGGTTATTCATGAAGCAATTTAATGTACTCGTTGCAGATCCCATATCAAAAGATGGTATCAAAGCATTATTAGATCACGAACAATTCAATGTAGATATTCAAACTGGCTTGTCCGAAGAAGCATTAATCAAAATTATACCTTCATACCATGCTTTAATCGTTCGTAGTCAAACTACGGTTACTGAAAATATCATAAATGCTGCTGATTCTTTAAAAGTAATCGCACGCGCCGGTGTTGGTGTAGATAATATTAATATTAATGCTGCAACATTAAAAGGTATTTTAGTTATTAATGCCCCAGATGGTAATACGATTTCAGCTACTGAACATACACTGGCAATGTTATTATCAATGGCACGAAATATTCCGCAAGCACACCAATCACTTACAAATAAAGAATGGAATCGAAATGCATTTAAAGGTACTGAGCTTTATCATAAAACATTAGGTGTCATTGGTGCTGGTAGAATTGGTTTAGGTGTTGCTAAACGTGCGCAAAGTTTCGGAATGAAAATACTAGCTTTTGACCCTTACTTAACGGATGAAAAAGCAAAATCTTTAAGCATTACGAAGGCAACAGTTGATGAGATTGCCCAACATTCTGATTTCGTTACATTACATACACCACTAACACCTAAAACAAAAGGCTTAATTAATGCTGACTTTTTTGCCAAAGCAAAACCTAGTTTGCAAATAATCAATGTGGCACGTGGTGGTATTATTGATGAAAAGGCGCTAATAAAAGCATTAGACGAAGGACAAATTAGTCGGGCAGCTATCGATGTGTTTGAACATGAACCTGCAACTGACTCGCCTCTTGTTGCACATGATAAAATTATTGTTACACCTCATTTGGGTGCTTCAACAGTCGAAGCTCAAGAAAAAGTGGCAATTTCTGTTTCAAATGAAATCATCGAAATTTTAATTGATGGTACTGTAACGCATGCAGTGAATGCACCTAAAATGGACTTAAGCAATATAGATGATACTGTAAAATCATTCATCAATTTAAGCCAAACAGTTGGTGAATTAGCTATTCAATTAATGTACAATGCACCAAGCTCTATTAAAATTACGTACGGTGGCGACTTAGCCTCTATTGATAGTAGTTTATTAACACGTACAATTATTACTCATATTTTAAAAGATGATCTTGGTCCTGAAGTCAATATTATCAATGCTCTAATGTTGTTAAATCAACAACAAGTGACATTAAATATTGAAAATAATAAAGCAGAGACAGGTTTTAGTAACTACTTAGAGGTAGAACTATCAAACGATAGCGATTCCGTTAAAGTTGGCGCTTCTGTCTTTACAGGTTTCGGTCCAAGAATTGTTAGAATTAATAATTTTTCTGTAGACTTAAAGCCAAATCAATATCAAATTGTGTCATATCATAATGATACTCCAGGTATGGTAGGAAAAACTGGCGCATTGTTAGGTAAATACAATATCAACATTGCATCTATGACTTTAGGTAGAACTGAAGCGGGCGGAGATGCGCTAATGATTTTATCCGTTGATCAACCTGTTTCAAACAATATAATTGATGAACTTAAACAAGTTGGTGAATACAATCAAATTTTCACAACTGAATTGACGGTACAGTCATAAACAATTTATGTAAATTCAAAATGCCAAGAAGACATTGGATTACTTCCATTGCTTCTTGGCATTTTTTCATTATTAATTTCATTGTAACTCAATATGAAACCTTTGGTTCAATCATTCACTTCAAGTTGTGCTGTCAAACAACAATCAAATTACAAATTATCTAGTACACCTCTAAGTTCACCTAAATGATTAATAACATAGTCGGCATGATGCGCTTCTAACTCACCTGCAGCATCCTTACCTTTTAAACCTGTTAATGTTCCAATAAACGTTGCACCTATTTTTTGAGCACTTAATAAGTCAGCTAACGAATCGCCTACTATAAATACGTCATCTTTATTTACAATGTTATCTTGCTTATTGATATAAGATTCATATTTATCGCGATTATTACCATATAAAGCTGCGATATAACTAAAAGGATTCGGCTTTCCTAATGGTCGTGCTTGCGGATACATATTCTCTGCTTCTAAAACATCACTTGCTGTTGCAATAAAATCAGCTTCAAAATATGGTAACAATCCTAAATTTTCAAATGGCACAACAGTCTCAGTATAAGGACGACCTGTTGCAATACCTAATTCGAAACCAGCACCTTTTAAATCATTCAGAAGTACCTTAACTTCATCTACTGGTCTCAAAATAATTTCTTGATAAATATAACCTGTCTTAAAAGTAGTTCGTGCTATTTTCTTTTCAACATCTTCATACAACTTCGATCCTAAATACCATTCTTGATAAACTTCTTGCGCTAACGTCCATAATGCACCCTTCAAACTAAATAAAGTAGCATCCGAAACATGTAACTCTGTTGTTGCAAACTCTTCCAAAGCAGCATAAATATTATTTTTACCAACTTTTACATTATCCAAAAATTGTAAAGGTAGTTGTTCATTTAAATTAAAACAGTCTGCTAAGTTTGTGCTTATATTTTGCAACTTCAATTCGACAGGCTCATCTTGATACATGAATGCCTCAATTTCATCATGTGATAACTTTTTCAAAATATCAATTAAATGAATACTAAAAACGATAAATAACATATCCCAATTTGAATTTAGCCCTAGCGATTTTAATTTGTTTAAAATCTTATCTTTTTGAAAAATTCGATTCCTAATGTCTTGTATATCGTTATCAGTCAAAGTTTCCCAATCTATATGTGAATGAAGACCTAAATAACACTTATCCATTAATAATTCATATACCGTTAATGCAGAGACATCGAAACAACGTTCTTCACTTAAAAAAACGCCATCAACATCAAATAAAATTTTCTTCACAATCCCCACTCCATTTCTGAAAATTCAGATATAAATCATTCTACTATTTGACTAAAAAAAGCGCAAACCCTATTGAAGTTGGATTTGCGCTTTAGCTGTTTAAATTTTATAAATGTTTTTCAATTTCATCAGCAACCTGCTGTACGTGTGTACCGACAATAACTTGAGTTGAATGTTTACCATTAACAGTAACACCAACTGCACCGGCGTTTTTAATCTTCTGTTGATCAATAATAGATGTGTCTTTTAACTCTAGACGCAACCTTGTTGCACAATTAGTTAAATTAACAATATTCTCTTGACCACCTAAACCTTCTAATATTTGTATAGCATGTTGATGATATTTACTTTGTTTAATATCATTTTCACCAGGAGCAATATTATCTTTTACAACTGTTGGATCAACTAATTCATTTTCACCTCTACCAATCGTATTCAAGTTAAATACTTGGATTACTACACGGAAAATCACATAGTATAAGATGAAAAATACAACACCTTGAACAAGCAACATCAATGGATGATTTGATACCGGATTAATTAGTGATAACACATAATCTATCAAACCTGCACTAAATGAAAATCCAGCTGTCCAATGGAATGTAGCTGCGATAAATAAAGATAATCCTGTTAATAACGCATGAACAACATATAAGATTGGCGCAACAAACATAAATGCAAACTCAATCGGCTCTGTAACACCAACGAAAAATGCTGCAACTGAACTCGCTAGGAACCAACCGTAAACTTGTTTTTTCTGAGTCGTTTTAGCTGTATGATACATTGCTAACGCAGCCGCTGGAATACCGAACATCATGATTGGGAAGAATCCCGCTTGATAGCGTCCTGTAATACCTTTTATAGCATCTTTGCCACTTTGGAATTTACCAATATCATTAATACCAATCGTATCAAACCAGAACACACTATTCAGTGCATGATGTAATCCTGTAGGAATTAATAGTCTGTTAGCAACACCATATATGAAAGCACCAAACGATCCTAAACCAACTATAGATTCACCAAATTTTACAATCCATGAATAAAGTAGTGGCCATAAGAATAACAATATGACAACTAAAAATGTACAGTAAAATGCAGTCATAATTGGAACTAGACGTTTACCACTAAAAAATGATAATGCTAATGGTAATTCTATTTCACTAAACTTATTGTATGCATAAGCTGCTATTAAACCTATTACAATACCAACAAAGACATTGCCATTATTCATCTTTTCAAAAGCTGAATTTATTTCCGAAGCTTTCATTCCTAATAAAGGCGCTAATTTCATTGGTGATAATACAACTGTAACTAAAAAATATCCTAACGTAGCTGCAAGCGCGACTGCACCATCATTTTTCTTTGCCATTCCTATAGCTACACCAATTGCAAATAAAATACCTAATTGCTCTAAAATCGTAGTACCTACCGTAGTAAAGAACATTGCGATTTTCGGCGTCGCATGAAGTGCATTTAACGTATTACCAATTCCGGCAATAATTGCTGCAGCCGGTAAAATGGCAACTGGTAACATTAACGAACGCCCTAAATTTTGGAAAAATTTATACATTGAATGTCATCCTTCTTAAAATAAGGTAGAAATATAAAGATTACTAATGTAACTAGAATAACTACTTCGATACTCCGTTATAGTCACCTAGGCTTACTAACCAGCTATATTTCTACCTCAAGTTATTTTATAAACTTTTTACAATTTCATGCAATTCTTGTTGTAACTTTGCTGTTCGTGTTTCAATCTCTTTTGTAATATAATCGATACGCTCGTTTCGTTTTAAATCTTTAGGTAAATCGTTAATATCGATTGGTTTACCAATATTTATGTATGCTTGTCCTGTTAAAAGACCGTGAATCTTAGTAGGACCAACATAAGCAACAGGTAATATTGGTGACTTACTTAACATTGCAATTGTTGAAGCACCACGTTTCAAAGGTGCACCTTCTTGCGATGTGCGAGAACCTGTTGGGAAGATACCAACTGTCTTATTATCTTTCAACAAATTGATTGGGCGTTTTAAAGTACTAGGTCCTGGATTTTCACGATCTACAGGAAATGCATTTAAAGACGTTAAAAATTTACCAATCCATTTATTTTTGAATAATTCTTTTTTAGCCATATAATGAATTTGATTAGGATATAATGCCATACCTAGCATAATGACTTCGTTATAACTTTCATGCGTACAAGTTACGACATATTTACTATCCTTAGG